>CALIDR010000048.1 GCA_938022295.1 uncultured Burkholderiaceae bacterium | reverse complement strand
CTCGACGAGGTCGAGCGCGCGGCGGTGCACCTGCGGCGCGATCACCTCGCGCACGAAGCGCTCGCGCACCGCGAGCTGGTCGGCCGGGTCGCGGTCGCGCCAGGCGGCGGTGGCGAAGTCGACGTAGGCGTCGAGGTCGAGCCGGCCGGCCAGGTAGTCGGCGTAGAAGGCGTCGTTGCGGCGGCGCCACTCGTCGCCGTCGGCCCAGCCGACGGCGACCATGAACTCGCCGAACGCGTGGTCCGAGTCGGTGGGCAGCAGCGTGCCGTCCAGGTCGAACAGCGCGAGCCTCACGGCGCGGGCTCCGTCTCCGCCAGCATGCGCCGCAGCAGCGGCACCGTCAGCGCCGGGCGCTGCGCGGCCAGCGCGTAGTCGTCGAGGCGGTCCAGCAGCGGCATCAGGTGCGCCAGGTCGCGCTCGAAGCGCGTCAGCAGGTAGTCGACGACGCCGTCGCCGAGCACGATGCCGCGCGCCGCGGCCTGGCGCTGCAGCGCGGCGCGCACCTGCGCCTCGCCGGGCGCGGGCAGCGCGTACACGTGGCCCCATCCGAGCCGCGTGCGCAGATCTTCGCGCACCGGCAGGTCCACCGGCGGCACGCGGCCGGCGGCGACGATCGGCGTCGTGCCGAGCGCGTCGACGAAGAGCGAGAACGCGGCGTGCTGGCGGGGCGCGTCGAGCGCTTCGCAGCGGTCGACGACGACCAGGCCGGCGGCTTCGGGCAGCGTCCACGGCAGCGGCGAGCCGGCGTCGAACCGCGCCACCGCCTCGCCCAGGCGCTGGCGCCGCTCGGCGAGCGCCTGCAGCAGGTGGGTCTTGCCGCTGCCCGAAGGCCCCCAGAGGTAGGTCGGCGCCGCGGCCGGCAGCGGGCCCTGCAGGTGCGCGACGAGGGCCGCCAGCGCCGCATCGCCGCCGGCGGCGAAGTCGTCGAACGTCGGCGGCACGCGGGGCGCGATCGGCAGCGGGATCTGCCTCACGCCCCGCCCCCGTGGCGAGCCGCCGCGCCGGCGCGCCGGCACGCCGCCTGCGAAGGGGCGGCAGGGTGTGCGAGGCGGAGGCGGGTCGCGGCGGGCAAGGACGTCGGAAGGGACGGACGTGCCCGGATTGTAGGGACCGCCCTGCCCTCGCCCCGGGCAGTGCGCGTGCCACGGGCAGGTCAGTGCAGCCGTGGCCGGCCGAGCAGGCGCAACTCCTGCAGCCGCGCGCGCAGCGCCGGCGCGTCGTCGGCGCGCGGGCGCCGCGCGAGGTACTCGGCGAGGTCCTTCGCCGCCTCGTCGTGGCGGCCGAGCTCGGCCAGCACGAGCCCGCGGTCGCGGCGTTCCTCCCACACCCGCGGCAGCAGCACGACGAGCCGCTCCTGCACCGCGAGCAGGCGCGGCCAGTCCTCGGCGGTGCGGTGGATCTCCTTCAGGTTGCGCAGCATGCGCGCCAGCACGTCGCGCGGCGGCGCGGCCTGCAGGAACAGCCCCAGCGGCACGTCGTCGTCGCCCACCAGGCCGTGCTGGCGGCGGTACGGCTGCAGCCGCTCGTCGAGCTCCTCGCGCGACAGCGAGCGGCCGTTGAAGGGGTCGATCACGACCTCGCCGCGCGGCAGCCGCAGCTTGACGAGGAAGTGGCCCGGGAACGACACGCCGCGCGCCGTGAGCCCGAGCTGCGAGGCGATCTCGATGTACAGCAGCGCCAGCGTGATCGGGATGCCGCGCCGCGTGGCCAGCACGTCGTTGAGGTAGCTGTTGCGCGCGTCGTAGTAGTCGTTGACGTTGCCCGAGAAGCCGAGCTCCTGGAAGAAGTAGCGGTTGAGCTGGCGCAGCCGCTGCAGCGGCGACGCATCCGGCGGCACGCGCCGCCGCAGCCGCGCGCCCAGGCGGTCGACCTCGTCGAGCACGCCCTGCGCGTCGAGCTGCGGGTACTCGTCCTGCGCGATCGAGACCGCCGCCTCGAACACCGCGAGGCTCTCGTCGTCGGCCACCAGGCTCGCGAAATACGACAGCGGGGTCGGCGCCTGGAAGCGCAGCGGATCGCTCATTGAGCGAGTCTAGATCAGCTGCGGCGCACGAACTGCCGCAGCCGCAGTCCGCCGGCGGCGAGCGCGGCGAAGTACAGGCCGGCCGCGGCGGCGATCACGGCGGCGACCGCCCCGGCGCGACGCCAGGGGTGCTCGCGCAGGCCGATCCAGTCGGTCGCCTGCGCCGCCCACGCCAGCGCGGCGGCGAGCAGCGCGGTGGCCACCAGCACGCGCAGCCCGAACCCGGCCCAGCCCGGCGCCGGCCGGTACAGCCCGCGCCGGCGCAGGCCGACGAACAGCCAGCCGGCGTTGACGAGCGCGCCCAGCCCGATCGACAGCGCCAGCCCCGCGTGGCCGAACAGCGGCACGAAGACGGCGTTCATCGCCTGCGTGGCCACCAGCACGACGACGGCGATGCGCACCGGCGTGCGGATGTCCTGGTGGGCATAGAAGCCCGGGGCCAGCACCTTGACCGCGATCAGGCCGAGCAGCCCCAAGCCGTAGCCGCGCAGCGCCCACACCGTCTGCTCGACGTCGCGCGCGGTGAACTGGCCGTAGTGGAACAGCACCGCCACCAGCGCCTGCGGGAACACGAGCAGCGCCGCCGCGCACGGCAGCGCGAGCAGCAGCACCAGGCGCAGGCCCCAGTCGAGCATGTCGGAGTAGCCGGCGGCGTCGCCGCGCGACTGCGCGGCCGACAGCTGCGGCAGCAGCACGACACCGAGCGCGACGCCGAGCAGCGCGGTCGGGAACTCCATCAGGCGGTCGGCGTAGGTCAGCCACGACACCGCGCCCACGCCCACGTGCGAGGCGATCTGGGTGTTGATCAGCAGCGACAGCTGGGCCACCGACACGCCGAGGATCGCCGGCGCCATCTGCCGCAGCACGCGCTGCACGCCCGGGTGGTGCCATGCCGCGCGCAGCCGCGGCCAGGTCAGCCCGAAGCGAGGCACGATGCCGATGCGCCGCAGCGCCGGCCACTGCACCGCCAGCTGCAGCACACCGCCGGCCATCACGCCCACCGCCATCGCGTGGATCGGCACGAGGCCCCACGCCGCGAACCGCGGCGCCAGGCCCCAGGCGGCGCCGATCATCGCCACGTTGAGCAGCACCGGCGTGGCCGCCGGCACCGCGAAGCGCTTCCACGTGTTGAGGATGCCCGCCGCGAGCGCCACCAGCGACATGCACGCGATGTACGGGAACATGACGCGCGTCATCACGACCGCGTCGTCGAACTGCGCCAGTCCGGCGGCGATCAGCCACACGAACACCGGCGCACCGACGATGCCCACGACCGACGTCGCCACCAGCGCCCACAGCAGCACGGTGCCCACGGCGTCGACGAGGGCGTGCGTGGCGGCGTCGCCGTCGCGCTCGCGCACGGCGGCCAGGATCGGCACGAAGGCCTGCGAGAACGCACCCTCGGCGAACAGCCGGCGCAGCAGGTTCGGGATGCGGAACGCGACGTTGAAGGCGTCGGTGGCGGCGCTGGCGCCGAAGCTCGCGGCGATGGCCTGCTCGCGCACCAGCCCGGTGACGCGCGAGGCGAGCGTGAGCAGGGAGACGGTGGAGGCGGCCTTGAGCAGGTTCATCGCGACGGACCGCGGGGCACGGCCAGCGTGCGATCACCGGGCGAGGGGCGCGCAACGGATTATAGGAACGGGGTGCCCACGCCTTCCGCGGCCCCCGGACGTGCTGCTATACTGCGCTGTTTTCCAGTTGCCGCACCCCACGACCCATGCCCACCTCGTCCAGAGCCAAGAAGCGCACCGTTCGCATCGCGTCGGGCCGCAAGCGTGCCCGCCAGAACGTCAAGCTCAACGCCGCCAACACGGCGCTGCGCTCGAAGTTCCGCACCGTGATCAAGAACGTGCAGAAGGCCGTGGCGGCCGGCGACAAGGGCAAGGCGAGCGAGCTGTTCCAGACCGCGCAGCGCGTGATCGACTCGATCGCCGACAAGGGCATCTTCCACAAGAACAAGGCCGCGCGCCACAAGAGCCGCCTGGCCGCCAAGGTCAAGGCGCTCGCCACCGCCGCCTGAGCGGCGGCCGCGCGAGGCGGCCGTCGTCGAAGTCCCCACGGCCCGCCTCGCGGGCCCTTCCCCTCCAGGCCCGCGTCGCGAGCTCTCCGCCTGACGGCCCGCGTCGCGGGCCTTTCGCATTGGCGCCCTGAGGCGAGCAGCGCAGCGCGCGTTCAGCCCGGCGCCGCCTCGCCGGGATCGGGCAGCAGGCAGGCCTCGGTCGTCTGCAGGTCGTTGTCGCGGGCGAAGTTCATCACGAAGTCCCACGCCATCGGCTCCACGCCGCGCAACGCCTCGCTGACGATCACGCACTT
>CALIDR010000047.1 GCA_938022295.1 uncultured Burkholderiaceae bacterium | reverse complement strand
GCTGGCGTGGTGCACCGCCGGCGCGAGCGTCGCTTGGCCGGCGGCGACGCGGCCGTCGACCGGCACCACGGCGCCGGCCTCGAGCCGCAGGCGGTCGCCGGCGCGCAGCTGCGCGAGCGGCGTCGCGACCCACGCGCGGCGGCCGCGCGCCGGCGTGCGCACCGGGTACGTCGGCGCTTCGACCGGCAGCAGGTGGGCGAGCAGCGCGTCGGCCTGGTCGACCAGGCGCGCCGACCACGACTCCGACAGCGTGCGCGCGAGCACCGACGCCGTGACGACGAGCGGGTGGCCGCTGAGCGCGGCTGCAGCCAGCGCAGTGGCGTCGAGCAGCACGGCGGCTGGGTCGCGCCGCCAGTGCTCGCGCTGCGCGACGGCGCGCGCGGCCACGGTGGCCAGCGCCCCGCCGGCGCGCCAGTTCGCGGGCAGCAGCGGCAGCGCGATCGCCATCAGCGCCGGCGTCCACACCGCGGCCGCGCTTTCGCGGCGGCGGCGCCGCGGCGCGGCAGCGGCCCCGCCGCGGCGCGGCGGGCGCGTGGGCTGGCAGACCTGGTCGAGGCAGGCGAGCACGCCGTCGCGCGTTGCCGACCGGCCGTCGTGGCCGACGACGACGCAGTGCAGCGTGCCGTTGACGCGCACCGTGCGCACACCGGGCAGTTGCTCCAGGCGTGCCTGCACGGTGGCGGCATCGGCGCGCGGCGGCAGCGCCAGCCGCAGCCGCTCGCGCGTCTCGTGCAGGATCGCGGCGCCGCTCACGCGCCACCTCCGCCTGCCGGCGTGCCGGCGGTGCGCTTGAGCGTCTCGCGCACCAGCAGCGGCGCGGCCGAGGCGGCGGCGACGACGAGCGCGTCGGCGACGCCGATCGGCGCCGTGCGCAGCAGCCGGCGCATGAACGGCAGCGCCACCGTGCCGGCCTGCACGAGCAGCGACCAGCCCACCGCGTGGCGCAGCATCGGGTTGGGCGCCAGGCCGCCGCCGACGAGCGGCCGCGACGACCGCGCGGCGAGCGCGTACAGCAGCTGCGACGAGGTCAGCGTCATGAACGCGAGCGTGCGCGCCTGCGGGCTCGCGCCGTAGCGCGCCAGGCCGAAGCCGAAGCTCGCCAGCGACGCCAGCGTCATCACCCCGGCGTCGACGCCCACCGCGCCCCAGTCGCGCCGCGCCAGCAGGCCTTCCTTCAGAGACACCGGCGGGCGTTCGAGCACGCCGGGCTCGGGCGGCTCGAGGCCGAGCGCGATCGCGGGCCAGATGTCGGTGGCGATGTTGGTCCACAGCAGCGCCAGCGGGTCGAACGGCTCCGGCAGCCCCGCGGCCACCGCGACCGTCGTCGCCGCGAGCTCGCTCAGGTTGGTCGCCACCAGGTAGCGCACCGACTTCTGGATGTTGAGGAACGCCGTGCGGCCCTGTTCGACGGCGGTGAGCATCGCCGCCGGGTGGTCGTCGCGCAGCACGAGGTCGCTCATCGCGTGCGCGAAGTCGGTGCCGGTGACGCCCATCGCGACGCCGACGTCGGCCGTCTTCAGCGCCGGGCCGTCGTTGATGCCGTCGCCCGTCATCGCGACGACGTGGCCGCGCCGCTGCAGCGCGCGCACGATCTCGAGCTTCATCGCCGGGCTCGTGCGCGCGAAGCCGCTCGCCCGTTCGACGACGTCGACCAGCGCCTCGGCCTGCTCGGGCAGCTGGCCGGCGTCGACGACGTGCTCGCCGTCCGCCAGCCCGATGCGCTCGGCCACCGCGCGCGCGGTGCCGAGTTGGTCGCCGGTGATCATCAGCGGCCGGATGCCGGCGGCGCGGAAGCGCTGCATCATCGCCGGCAGGTCGGGGCGCAGCGGGTCCGCCAGCCCGACCATGCCGAGCCAGCACAGGCCGCCGGTCTCGCCGTAGGTGCGGTCCGGGTGCTGGCGCATCGCCAGCGCCAGCACGCGCTCGCCGCGCCCTGCCAGGCGGTCGTTGAGCGCGAGCAGCGCGACGCGCGTGTCGGCGCCGAGCGGCTGCACCGCCACGCCGTCGAACCAGGTCTCGCAGCGCGCGAGCACCTCGTCGGGCCGGCCCTTGACGGCCACCAGCAGCCCGCGCTCGGCGCTGGCATGCAGGGTGACCATGTAGGGATGGTGTTCGCTGCGCTGGCGCACCCCGAGCAGCGGGTGGCTGCGGCGCAGCGCGGCGACGTCGGCACCGCGCGCCTCGGCGAAGGCGACGATCGCGAGCTCGGTCGACGAGCCCTGCCAGCGCGCGCCGGCGCCAATTCCGTCATTCCCGCCATTCGCACCATTCGCGCCGTCGCCGTTGTCGGCGCGCTCGACGCTGTTGCACAGCGCCGCCACGCGCAGCCAGCCCTCGGGCAGCGGCGGCACCGCGGCGGCGTCGTCGACCGGGTACAGCTCGAGCCCGAGCGTCAGCGACGCGACGCTCATGCGGTTGAACGTCAGCGTGCCGGTCTTGTCGAAGCACACCGTGTCGACGGCGCCGAGGTTCTCGACGGCGTCGAGCCGGCGGGCGTAGATCTGGCGGTCGCGCAGCGAGCGGATGCCGGCGGCGAGCAGGCTCGTGGCCACCGTCGGCAGGCCTTCGGGGATCGCCGCGACGCCGAGCGACACCGCCGTGCGCAGCAGCGGCAGCAGCGGGCGCGCGCGCAGCGCGCCGATCGCGAACACGCCGACGCACAGGATCGCGGCCCCGATCGCGAGCCGCCGGCCGAGCACGTCGAGCTCGACCTGCAGCCGCGTGCGCGGCGACTCGGCCTTCTGCGCGAGCTCGCGGATGCGCCCGAGCGCGGCGCGTTCGGCGGTGGCGACGACGACGGCGCGCCCGGCGCCGCCCGAGACGACGGTGCCGAGGAACACCATGTTCGTGCGCTCGCCGAGCGGCGTGTCGGCGGGCAGCGCGTCGTGGGCCTGCTTCTTCACCGGCAGACTCTCGCCGGTCAGCGCCGCCTCGTTGGTCGCCAGCCGGTGCGCCTCGATCACGCGCGCGTCGGCGGCCACCGGCTCGCCGGGCTGCAGCAGCAGCACGTCGCCGACGACGACGTCGCGCGAGTCGATCGCCACCGGCTCGCCGTCGCGCAGCACGGTGGCCAGCCGCGGCGCGAGCCGGCGCAGGCTCGACACTGTCTCCTCGGCGCGCCGCTCGGTGACGAAGCCCAGGCCGCTGTTGGCGGCGAGCACGGCGCCGATCGCCGCCGCGTCGGCGAACGCGCGCGTCGTCAGCGCGAGCCCTGCCGAGGCGCCGAGCAGCGCCACCGGCACCGACTTGAACTGGTCGAGCAGGATCTCGCCGGCGCTGCGGCCGGTGACGTCGCGGATCTCGTTGCGCCCGTCGCGGGCAAGGCGCGCCGCCGCCTCGGCGGCGGTCAGGCCGCGCGCCGGGTCGAGCGGCCGGCCGCCGTCGCCGAGGGTGGCGAGCAGGCGCGACAGCGGCACGGCGTGCGGCGCTGCGTCGTGCTCGGCGGGCGGCGGCAGCGCCGGCGTTGCGGTCGCAGGCGGTGCCGCGGCCGGGCGCGTCGCCCGTGCGGTCGGCGGGGCCGGCGCCGCCGACCGTCGCGGCGGCGTGACGGCGTCGGCCGACTCGCGCAGGCAGCGCACGATGACCGCCATCCAGCGCGCCTCGGCCGCTGCATCGCCGATCTCGACGCGCACCGTGCCGGTGTCGAGGCTCACCGTGCAGCCGCCGCCGGCGGCGAGCGCCTGGCGCTGCAGCCGCGCCGCGAGCTCGGCGTTGCGCAGCAACCCGCGCACGCGCAATCGCGCCCAGCGCCTGCCGCGCGCCGCGACGACGACGTCCGCCACCGATCCCTCCATGTGCTGCCGCACCCTAGGGCGGCATTGTGACGGATCGATGACCGCCGACCGGCGCGGCCACGGCCCGTGGCGCAGCGGCTCAGGCGGGCAGCGGCGTGGTGTCGGCGATCGCCGCCGGCGCGGCGGCGTCGAGCGGCTCGGCTTCGAGGCGCGTCCAGTCGACGATCTCGAGCCGCCCGTCGTGGTGCTCGACGAGCGCGGTCAGGCTCTCGACCCAGTCGCCGTCGTTGGCGTAGAGGATGCCGTCGATCTCGCGCAGCTCGGCGTGGTGGATGTGGCCGCAGACGACGCCGTGCGCGCCGCGCCGGCGCGCCTCGTGGGCGACCGCGGTCTCGAAGTCGCTGACGTAGCTGACGGCGCGCTTGACCTTGAACTTCAGGTAGCGCGACAGGCTCCAGTACGGCAGGCCCAGCCGCGCGCGCAGCGAGTTGAAGTGGCGGTTGAGCTTGAGCACCGTCTCGTACGCCCAGTCGCCGAGGTGGGCGAGCCAGCGCGCGCACTGGACGACGCCGTCGAACAGGTCGCCGTGCACGACCCACAGGCGCCGGCCGTCGGCGGTCACGTGCATCCAGTCGTCGACGACCTCGATGCCGCCGAAGTTGTGCTCGACGTAGCGGCGTGCGAACTCGTCGTGGTTGCCGGGCACGAAGATCACGCGCGTGCCCTTGCGCGCCTTGCGCAGCAGCTTCTGCACGACGTCGTTGTGCGCCTGCGGCCAGTACCACTGGCGCTTGAGCTGCCAGCCGTCGACGATGTCGCCGACCAGGTACAGCGTCTGGCATTCGACGGCGCGCAGGAAGTCGAGCAGGCGCGCCGCCTGGCAGCCCGGCGTGCCGAGGTGCAGGTCGGAGATCCACACCGTGCGCACGACGAGGCGCGGCTCAGCCGGCTCGGCGAGCAGCGCGTCGAACACGGGTTCGCGTTTCATGAGTCGGAATCGTCGCGCCGCTTCACGACGCCGGCGTGAACCCGGCGCGACAGTTCCGTGATGGGTCGGTCGGCGCCGCCCCGTCGAGCAGGCGCGCGATCAGCGCCGTGACCTCGAACACGGCGCGGTTGTCGAGCGCGCGCACGCGATCGCGCAGCGCGCCGTGCCGTTCGCGCAGCGTCTGCACCGCCGCCGGCAGCTCGCGGAAGCTGCGCAGCACGAGCCCCACGCCCTGCTCGCGCACCCAGTCGGCGTTGTAGCGCTCCTGCGGCATCGTCGCGCGGTTGCGCGTCGTCACCACCGGCAAGCCGCACTGCAACGCCTCGCTCAGGCTGCCCGGCCCCGGCTTGCCGACGAAGAAGTCGGCCAGCCGCAGCCAGCGCGCGACGTCGGCCGTGAAGCCGACGACGACGCGCGGCGCGCGCGCCGGCAGCGCGCGCAGCCGCTCGGCGAGCGCGGTGTTGTGGCCGCACATCAGGATCAGCGGCACGTCGGGCAGACGCTCGGCGATGTCGACCATCGCCGCCGACCCGTGGCCGCCGAACATCACGACGCCGGTCAGCGCCTGCGCCGGCAGGCCGTGGCGGGCGCGCTCGGCGTCGCGGTCCAGCGGCGGCAGGGCGTGGAACTCGGGGCGCAGCACCATGCCCGAGACGCGGTGCACGCGCTGCGGCGCGCAGCCCATCGCGCGCGCCTGCGCGACCGCGCGTTCGGTGCCGCAGACGACGTGCTGCGCCACCGTCGGCTCGATCCAGAACGACGGCGGGTGATCGGCGAGGTCGGTCAGCACGGTGACGAACGGCACGCCGGGCCGCGCCGCGGCCAGGCTCTCGCCGAGCGCGCGGTTGAAGTTCGGCACCAGCGAGACGACGATGTCGGGCGCGGCGCCGTCCCAGTGGCGCTGCAGCCGCTGCACCAGCGTCGGGTGCAGCCAGCGCACGCTGGCCTGCAGCAGCTTCAGTTCCTGCGCCAGCCCGAGCGTCCAGCCGCGCGCGAGACGTGCGTTGTAGTAGGCCTCGGGTGCCATGCCGGTGAAGCGCTCGAAGCGGCGCTGCGGGTCGAGCACCTCGAACAGGTGCGTCAGGCGCAGCTGCCACGGCCGCCCTTCGGCCGCCGCCGCGGCGGCCAGCGCCTGCGCCGCGGCGCGATGGCCGCCGCCGGCGTTGAAGTAGACGAGTTCGACGCGGTGCATCACGCGGCTCCTGCGGACGTCCGATCGGCGGCGGGCAGGCGCAGCAGCGGCTCGCCCATGCGGATGCGCCGCCCGGCGCTCACGCCTTCGGCGAGCGCGACGCCGCGCGGGGCGAAGACGACGATCGTCGAGCCGTGCTGGAACCAGCCCATCTCGTCGCCCTTCGCGTAGCGCGCGTCGCACGGCAGCTCGTGCGGCCCCTTCCAGCGCAGGTGCAGCAGCACGTCGAGCGCGTGCAGGCGGATGCTCGCCACCAGCACCGCCGCCACCGGCACCAGCGTGATCACCGGCCCGGCGTCCAGGCGGTAGCGCAGCGCGGCGCGCTCGTTGCGGCAGAACAGGCGCTCGACGCGCGCGAGCGCGATCGGGTTCACGTTCCACGTGTCGCCGCTGAAGTACGTCACGTGCTCGAGCGTGCCGTCGTGCGGAGCGTGGAAGCGGTGGTACATCGTCGAGGTCAGGCGCAGCGTCACGTACGTGCCGTCGCGATGGCGCGCCGCCGCGGCTGCGCCGAGCAGCGCCTCGAGCGGGTAGGCCATCCCCTTGGCCTGCAGCGCCTGCAGGCCGTCGAGCGTGCCGCAGGCGCCGACGATGCCGTCGCACGGGCTCGTGACCGTGAGCGGGTCGGCGTCGATCGGCCGCACCCCCGGGCGCAGCTCGCGCACGAAGCACTCGTGCAGGCTCGCGTAGCGCCGGGGCCTGGCTTCGCTCAGGTCGAGGTCGGTGAACGCGCGCCACACCGCGATCGACAGCCGGGCCAGCCACGGCTGGCGGATCTGGCTGAACCAGCCCATGAAGCGCGTCAGCGCGATGCGCGGGATGCGGTTGGTGAGCAGGAAGTTCAGCTCGTCGTGCTGCAGCACGGCGTCGCGCCAGCGCCGCCAGGCCGGGCCTTTCACGCCGGTGTCAACGGCGTCGGGTACAGATCGCGCTTCACTCATGACCGGTCGGGTCCTCTCGATGAACGAATCCCTGCTTCTCGGCCTCGCGGCCCTCGGCCTGCTCGGCGCGGCCACGCCGCTGGCGCGCCAGCGGCTGCAGCTGTCGCGCGCCAAGCACCGCTCGCTCGCCGGCCACGCGCGCATCGCCAAGCGGGTGGCGGCCTGGCTGCCCGGCTACGCCTACGACGACGCGCGCTTCTTCGCCAGCGACGGCGCGCCGCCGGCGGTGCAGGCACGGCGACGCGCGGCGTTCGAGCGCCTGGCCGCGCTGTACCGCGAGCGCTACGTGCGGTCGCTCGCGCTGACGGCGCAGGCCGCCGAGGGGCTGGCGGACCTGCAGTTCACCGGCCGCTACCGGGTGCCGTTCCAGTACGCGCCGCTGGTGCGCGACCACCTGCGCACCGGCGCCTTCGTGCAGTCCGCCGACGGCGTGACGATGACCGACCTCGACGGCAACGTGTTCTACGACCTCACCGGCTCGTACGGCGTCAACGTGTTCGGCGTCGACTTCTACAAGGACTGCATCGCCGACGGCAGCGCGCGCGTGGCCGCGCTCGGCCCGGTGCTCGGCAGCCTGCACCCGGTGGTGGCGCGCAACGTCGAGCGGCTGCGCCGCGTCTCGGGGCTCGACGAGGTGAGCTTCCACATGTCGGGCACCGAGGCGGTGATGCAGGCCGTGCGGCTGGCGCGCTACCACACGCGGCGCAGCCACGTCGTGCGCTTCTGCGGCGCGTACCACGGCTGGTGGGAAGACGTGCAGCCCGGGCCCGGCAATCCGGTGATGCCCCGCCACACCTACACGCTCGCCGACATGGACGAGCGCTCGCTGAAGGTGCTGCGCACGCGGCGCGACATCGCCTGCGTGCTCGTCAATCCGCTGCAGGCGCTGCACCCCAATGCCGCGGCGCCGGGCGACTCGAGCCTGGTCGACGGCTCGCGGCGCGCCGGCTTCGACCGCGCGGCGTACACCGAGTGGCTGCGCGCGCTGCGCGAGGTCTGCACCGCGCGCGGCATCGTGCTGATCTTCGACGAGGTCTTCGTCGGCTTCCGGCTGGCGCCCGGCGGCGCGCAGCAGTACTTCGGCGTGCAGGCCGACCTCGTCACGTACGGCAAGACGCTCGGCGGCGGGCTGCCGGTGGGCGTCGTCTGCGGCCGGCGCGACCTGATGAAGCGCTTCCGCGACGACCGACCGGCCGACGTGTGCTTCGCGCGCGGCACGTTCAACTCGCACCCCTACGTGATGGGCGCGATGGACGCCTTCCTCGACCGCCTCGAGACGCCCGACGTGCAGGCGATGTACGACGGCCTGGACGCGCGCTGGAACGCGCGCGCCGAGCGGCTGAACACGCTGCTGGCCGAAGCCGGCGTGCCGGTGCGGGTGGCCAAC
>CALIDR010000046.1 GCA_938022295.1 uncultured Burkholderiaceae bacterium | reverse complement strand
ATCGCCGCCGGCGGCCGGGCCGGCGGCGCGGCGGTGCCGGCAGCGCCTTCGGCCGGCGGCAGCGCCAGCCGCGCCAGCCGCGCGCGCACCGCGCCGGCGCCGCCTTCGCTGCCGCGGCGCCACTCGACGGTGCCCGAGAGCTGGTCGGCCGACACCGCCGCGCGCCACGGCCCCGCGCGCGGGCGCCGCACGTCGGCCACCACCTGGGTGAGCCGCCGCCCGCCGGCGCGCACTTCCCGGGCTTCGAGCGCCAGGCGCTGCGGCAGCTCGCCGGCCCAGCCGCCACCACCCGGGCCACCACCCGTGCCACCGCCCAGGACGCCGAGGCGGTCGAGGGCGGTGCGCCAGGCGTCGACGTCGAGGCGGTCGAGCGTGGCCGCGACGGCGACGCCGGCCTCCGGCGGCGGCGCGGCGCGGCCGACGCCGATGCCGCCGGCGAGCACGGTGACGCGCTCGTCCGCCCCGTGCTCGCGGCGCAGGTGCACGTCCAGCAGCGGGCCGAGCGCGAGCCGCCAGTCGTCGCGCAGCGGCCCCGCCGGTGCCGGCACGGGGGTCGCGCTCACCTGCAGCGGCCAGGCGGCGTCGGCCGGCTTGGCCAGCGGCGCCGGCAGGTCGACCGTCAGGCCGACGAGGTCGCTCGCGAGCTCGAACGCCGGCCCGCCGCGCCCGTCGGCCGCCCAGTCCAGGCGCAGCCGGTACGCCGCGCTGCCGCCGAGCGTGGCGGCCAGCGCCGCCCAGGCCGGCGCCTCGGCGCGGGCGTAGGTGCGCAGCGCGTCGGCCTGCGCGCGCCCGCGCGCCTCGAGCCGCAGCGCGCCGTCGCCGTCGGTGCCGCCGGCGAGCTCGAGCTCGCCGCCCAGCGCCCGCGCGCGCACGTCGCGCAGCGCGAAGCCGTCGCCGGTGAAGTCGATCTCGCCGCGCGCCTGCGCGAGCAGCGGCACGCCGGCGGCGATGCGCACGTCGTTGCCGTCCAGCGCCAGCGTGCCGCGCACCGTGCTGCGCTCCGGATCGGTCAGCGGCACGCTGAGCGCGAGCCGCAGCCGCCCGCGGCCGGTGGCGGTCGTCTGGGCGAGCACGTGGTCGAGCCAGCCGCCCACCGGCGACGCCTCGAGGTAGCGCAGCAGGTCCGCCGCCGGCCCCTGCGCCAGCCCGTCGAGCTGCAGCACCGGAGCGCCGACGAGGTCGGCGATCGTCGCCGTCACGCCGCCGAGCTCGACGCCGTAGAAGCGGCCGACGCCGTCGCGCACCGTCATCGAGGCGCGGTCGAACTCGAGCTCGCCGGCCACCGCGGCGAACGCCGGCCACGGCGAGACCCACCCCGGCTCGTCGGGCACGTAGGCGAAGTCGACGTCGCTCGCGCGGGCGGTGACGCGGAACACGCCGCTGCCCGGCCCGGCGAATGGGAACTCCCACAGGTCGCCGTCGACGCGGAAGCGCCCCTCGCTCAGCCGCCCGCCGCGCACCGCGCGCTCGACGTAGCGGCGCGTCGACTCCGGCAGGCCGAGCGGCAGGTAGCGCGCCACGGCGTCGGCCCGCGCGGCGTCCAGGCGCCCGTTCAGTTCGAGCCGCCCGGGGTACCGTCCGCCGGGGCCGAACCCGGTGCCGTCGCCGGTGCGCCACGCAGCGTCGAAGCTGCCGCGCGCGTCGGCGTTGGCGAAGCGGGCGTCGCGCACGCGCACCTCGACGCGCGGCGCGGCGGCGTCGCCTGCCGGTTCGATGCGCCACTCGAGCCCGGCAGCCAGCCGCTGCAGCGGCACCGCCGGTTGCTCGAACACGCCGGGCAGCACGAGCACGCCATCGGCGATCGCCAGTTGCGCCCGGCCGCCCCGCTCGGTGGCGTCGAACTCGATCGTCGCCCCGCTCCAGCCCGGGCGGCCGAGACCCTCGGCGGGCAGCGGGCCGGCGGCGATCGCCAGCCCGCTGGCGCGCGCCTGGACGCGAAACTGCGACGGCGCGTCGACCGGGCCGTCCCAGCGCACCTGCAGCGCCTCGACGACGCCGGCCGGCCGCAATTCGTCGAGCAGCGCACGGGTGGGCACGCCGAGCGGCACGCGGCCGCCGAGCATCGCCAGCAGGCCGAGGTCGAGGCGGTCGGCGCGCAGCTCGCCGCCGGTGACCGGGGCGTCGGGGCCGCCGTCGCGGCGCTGGCGCAACGCGACGCGCAGGTCGCTGCGCGGCCAGGTGCGGCCTTCGGCGTCGACGAAGCCGAAGCCGGTGGCCGCGAGGTTCAGCGCGTCGGCGTCGCGGCGCCCCGTGAACCGGCCCTGCGCCTGGCGCAACTGCAGCGGCGCGAGGTCGGCGGCCAGCCGCAGCGCGACGTCGCGCGCGGCGACGTCGAGCGTGGCCGCGGTCGGCTCGCCCTGCGCGACGTCGACCCACGCGCGCAGCGCGCCTTCGCCGGCCGACCAGTCGAACGGCAGCGTGGCGTGCTCGCGCAGCCGGGCGACGTCCACGCGCGGCAGTTCGGCATAGACGCTGCCGCTCCAGCGCCGCCAGGCGTCGCGTTCGCCGAGCAGCGGGGCGGTGAAGCGCCCGCGCAGCGAGAAGCGCTCGCCCCATTCGACCGGCGGCGTCGCGTCGAGGCGGAATTCGTGCCTGCGCGCGCCGTTGCGCACGACGATGTCGACCGCCTGCAACTCCAGCGGCGGCGCAGCGCGCTTCTCGTCGACCCAGCGCACGCGGCCGTCGCGCACGACGAACTCGCGCTGGCGGAAGAACCAGCCGGCCAGCGCGCCGTCGTCACCCCCGCCGCCGGCGTCGAGCGGGAAGCCGGCGACGTGGACGGCCCCCGCGGCGTCGCGCCGCACCTCGAGCACGGCGCCGTCGAGCACGACCTGCTGCAGCCGCCAGTCCAAGGTCAGCAGCGAGCGCGCCGCGAGGGCAGCCGCCACCCGATCCAGGCGCAGCGCCTCGCGCCCCTCGGCGTCGAGCAGCACGACGTCGCGCAGCTCGACGGCCGGCACCCAGCGCCCGGTGCGCACCTGCACGTCGCCGATGCGCACCGGTACGCCCAGCGCCCGCGTCGCCCGCTGCTCGATCTGCGGCAGCCACGCCCGCGCGTTGGGCAAAATCCCCCAGTGCAGCGTCAGCCAAGCGAGCAGCCATAAGCTCCACGCCGCCAGAACGAGCGCCAGCGCGATGCGCCACCACCAGCGCCAGCGCGATGGCCGCGGCAGCGGCATCGAAGCGGCGTCGAACAGCACACGGGACGAGGGCATGGATATGTCGGCACGGCCGCCACACGGCGACCACGGACGGTGGGGGCCTGCGGCATGACGATGCGGGCCGCCGATCGGTCGCCCTTCGACGCCTCGCCCGGCGCGAAGCAATCTAGCACAGCGCCGCGCGAGCGCCGATGACCCCCGCTGCCGAACCTGCCGCCGGTCCCCCCGCCGAGCCGGGCGCGCCGTGGGCCGGCGCCGGCCACAGCCGGTTCGTGCAGCGCGTGCGCCGCCGCCACGCCGCCGAGCTCGCGCTGCTCGCCCCCGGCGTGCCCGACCCGGTGTCGATCGGCGCGGCGATCGACGCCCTCGCCGCGCGCGGCCGCACGCTAGCGGCGGCGATGCGGGTGGCGCGCCAGCTCGTGCTCGAGCGCCTCGCCGTGCTCGACGTCGAGGAGGCGGCGCCGCTGGAGGCCGTCACCGGCGCGATGACCGACCTCGCCGAGGTCACGCTCGAGCGCGCGCTCGCGCAGGCGCTGGCCGACGAGTCGGCGCGCCACGGCACGCCGCGCGACGCCGCCGGCGCGGCGATCGAGTTCTGGATCGTCGGCATGGGCAAGCTCGGCGCGCGCGAGCTCAACGTGTCGTCCGACATCGACCTCGTCTACGTCTACGAGGACGACGGCCAGACCGACGGCGCGGCGCCGATCAGCGCCCACGAGTACTTCGCCCGCGTCGCCAAGCGGCTGTACGCGCTGATCGGCGAGACGACCGACGACGGCTTCGTGTTCCGCGTCGACCTCGCGCTGCGGCCCAATGGCATGTCCGGGCCGCCGGTGGTGAGCCTGGCGATGCTCGAGGAGTACTTCCTCGTCCAGGGGCGCGAGTGGGAGCGCTTCGCCTGGCTGAAGAGCCGCGTCGTCGCCCCGCGGGCGTCGGTGACGAGCGGCCGCGCGCGGGCGCTGCGCTCGCTCGTGCAGCCGTTCGTGTACCGGCGCTACCTCGACTACGGCGTGTTCGAGGGCCTGCGTCAGCTGCATGCCAAGATCCGCGACGAGGCGCAGCGCCGCGCCGCTGGCCGCCCGGAGCGCGCCAACGACGTCAAGCTCTCGCGCGGCGGCATCCGCGAGATCGAGTTCGTCGTCCAGCTGCTGCTCGTCGTGCGCGGCGGCCAGTTCCCCGAGATCCGCACCCGCTCGACGCTGCGCGGCCTGCAGCGCCTCGTCGCGCGCGGGCTGATGAAGCCCGACACCGCGCAGCGGCTGGCCGAGGCCTACGTCTTCCTGCGCCGCGTCGAGCACCGCATCCAGTACCTCGACGACCAGCAGACGCACCTGCTGCCCACCGCCGACGCCGACCTCGGCTGGATCGCGCGCAGCCTCGGCCTGACGTGCAGCGCCGACGCCTGCGAGCTGCTCGACCGCCTGTGCGCGACGCGAGAGTTCGTCGCCACCGAGTTCGACGCCCTGCTGCACGACGGGCGCGCCCCGGCGCCTGCCGGGCGCAACGGCTGCCGCAACTGCGGCCCCGGGCCGCTGGCGATCGACGACCCGCGCCTGCTCGACAAGCTGCCGGCGGCGTTCGCCGAGCGGCTGCGGCCGTGGGTGCAGCACGCCCGGGTGCAGGCGCTGCGCGACGACGCCAAGCTGCGCCTGGGCAAGCTGATGCAGCGCGTCGCCGCGGCGGTCGAGCGCGGCGACGCGTCGATCGACGCCGCGCTGCGCTTCGTCGACTGGATCGAGCCGCTGCTGCGCCGCGAGACGTACCTCGCGCTGCTCGTCGAGCGGCCGGAGGTGCTCGAGCGGCTGCTGCGCCTGCTCGGCCTGGCGCGCTGGCCGATGCGCTACCTGATGCGCCACCCCGGCGTGATCGACGAACTGGCCGACCCGCGCCTGTTCGGCGGCCGCTTCGACGCCGCCGCGTTCCGCCGCGAGCTCGACGAGCGCCACGCCGCCTGGGGGCGCGCCGGCCAGGTCGGCGAGGAGGCGCTGCTCGACACGCTGCGCCGCGCCCACCACGCCGAGGTCTTCCGCACGCTGGTGCGCGACGTCGAGGGGCAGCTGACGGTCGAGCAGGTCGCCGACGACCTGTCGGCGCTGGCCGACGCCACCGTCGCCTGCACGATCGACTGGGCCTGGCCGCACCTGAAGCAGCGTCACCGGCCCGACCCGCGGCTGGCGGTGATCGCCTACGGCAAGCTCGGCGGCAAGGAGCTGGGCTACGGCAGCGACCTCGACGTCGTCTTCCTCTACGACGACGACGACGAGCGCGCGCCCGAGGTCTACGGCGCCTTCGTGCGCAAGCTGATCACGTGGCTGACGCTGCGCACCGCCGCCGGCGAGCTGTTCGAGATCGACACCGCGCTGCGCCCGAACGGCAACTCGGGGCTGCTCGTGACGTCGATGCGCTCGTTCGAGGCCTACCAGGAAGGGCGCGGCAGCAACACCGCGTGGACATGGGAGCACCAGGCGATCACGCGGGCGCGCTGGTGCGCCGGCGCCGCCGACCTCGCGCCGCGCTTCGAGGCGGTGCGCCGCCACGTGCTCGCCTCGCCGCGCGACCCGGCGGCGCTGCGCGAGGAGGTGCGCGCGATGCGCGACAAGATCCGCGCCGCGCGGCCGGTGAAGGAGGGGCTGTTCGACGTCAAGCACAGCCCGGGCGGCATGGTCGACGCCGAGTTCGCGGTGCAGTACCTCGTGCTCGCGCACGGCGCGACGCACCCGCCGCTGCTCGACAACGCCGGCAACATCGCGCTGCTGCAGCGCGCCGAGGACGCGGGGCTGCTGCCCGCGGGCGTCGGCCACGCCGCCGCCGACGCCTACCGCGAACTGCGCCGCGCCCAGCACCGCGCACGCCTGGACGAGCAGCCGACGCAGTTCCCGCCGGCAGAGTTCGCGCGCCAGCGCGACGCGATCCTCGCGCTGTGGCGCGCGGTGTTCGGCTGAAGTCCCTCCCCGCGCCCGGCCGGGCCTGGATCGCGCTCGGCGCGCTGCTTGCGCTCGGCGCGCTCGGCGCCGCCGCGCTGCCGGCCGCGTGGCTGGACTGGCAGCCCGCGCTCGCCTGGCGCGAGCCGTGGCGGTGGTGGACTGCCGCCTTCGTCCACTTCGCGCCGCTGCACCTCGTGGCCAATCTGCTCGCGACCGCCGCCGTCGTCGCCTGGGGCACGGTCGCGCGCGTGCCGGCGGCCGCGGCGTGGGCATGGGGCACCGCCTGGCCGATGACGCACCTGGCGCTGCTGGCGCAGCCGGACCTGCGCCACTACGGCGGCCTGTCGGGCGTGCTGCACGCCGGCGTGGCGGTCGTCGCGGTGTGGCTGCTCGTACATGCGCGGGGGGCGCGGCGCGCGATCGGCGGCGTCGTGCTGGCCGGCCTGACGGTCAAGATCCTCGGCGAGGCGCCGTGGCGGCTCGCGCTCGACCCGGCGCCGGGCTGGGGTGTGGCGGTGGCGCCGCTGGCGCACGCCGCCGGCGCGCTCGCCGGGCTGGCGTTCGGCGCGCTCGCCGCGGGAGCCGGCAGGCGGCGCCGTCGCGGGTAGCATCGTCCGGTGTCCGATCGCAAGCCGCGGCTCGACGCCGTCGCCGTCGCCTCGCTCGTGCTGTGCTGCGCGATCTGGGGCGTCAACCAGGTCGCGGCCAAGGTGGC
Organism: uncultured Burkholderiaceae bacterium; assembly: GCA_938022295.1. Classification (GTDB taxonomy): domain Bacteria; phylum Pseudomonadota; class Gammaproteobacteria; order Burkholderiales; family Burkholderiaceae_C; genus Calidifontimicrobium. The sequence continues at coordinate 1,443 of CALIDR010000046.1, read as the reverse complement.
GCTGGCCGAGATCCCGCCGCTGCTGCAGGCCGGCGCGCGCTCGCTCGGCGCCGCGGTGCTGGTGGCGCTGTGGGCGTGGTGGCGCCGGCTGCGGCTGGCCGACGCGGCGCAGGGGCCGTCGACGTGGCGCCCGGGCCTGCTCGCCGGCGCGCTGTTCGGCGCCGAGTTCGCGTGCATCTTCGTCGGCCTGCAGTACACGACGGCATCGCGGATGGTCGTCTTCCTGTACCTGTCGCCGTTCGTCGTCGCGCTCGGCATGCCGTGGATCGCGCGCGCCGAGCGGCTGAGCGCGCTGCAGACCGGCGGCCTGGTGGCGGCGTTCGCCGGCGTCGCCTACGCGTTTGCCGACGGCTTCGGTGCCACGGCGGTCGGCGACCTGCAGTGGCTCGGCGACGCGCTGGGCGTGCTGGCGGCACTGCTGTGGGGCGCGACGACGCTCGTCATCCGCGGCTCGACGCTGACGAGCGCGCTGCCCGAGAAGACGCTGCTGTACCAGCTCGCGGTGTCGGGCGTGCTGCTGGTGGCTGCCGGCGCGGCCGCCGGCGAGCAGTGGCCTGCCGACCCGAGCGCGCTCGCGCTCGCGCTGCTCGCGTTCCAGACCGTGATCGTCACCTTCGCGAGCTACCTGCTGTGGTTCTGGCTCGTGCGCCACTACCCGGCCACGCAGGTCTCGTCGTTCGTGCTGCTCACGCCCGTGTTCGGCCTGCTCGCCGGCGCGCTGCTGCTCGGCGAGCCGGTGACGGCGCGGCTGCTGCTCGCGCTCGTCGCGGTGACGGTGGGCATCGCGATCGTCGGCCGGCCGGCGAAGCGGACCGCGCCGGCATAGACTTGCGCGCCACGACCCCAGGAGACTCCCCGATGATCACGCTGTGCGGCTTCCCGCTGTCGAACTACTACAACAAGGTCAAGCTCGCGCTGCTCGAGAAGGGCGTGCCGTTCGAGGAGGAATACGTGAAGACCGGACGCACCGACGACGAGGTGCTCGCCGCCTCGCCGCTCGGCAAGATCCCGTTCATCCGCACGCCGCACGGCCCGCTGTGCGAGAGCCAGGCGATCCTCGAGTACCTCGAGGCGGCGTACCCGACGCCGCCGCTGCTGCCAGCCGACCCGTACGCGGCGGCCAAGGTGCGCGAGCTGATGATCTTCACCAACCTGCACCTCGAACTCGTCGCGCGCGAGCTGTACGCGCAGGCCTTCTTCGGCGGCACGGTCAGCGAGGCGACGCAGGAGCGCGTGCGCAAGCAACTCGCGAAGAACGTCCCGGGCTTCAAGCGGCTCGCGAAGTTCGCCCCGTTCGTCGCCGGCGACGCGTTCACGATGGCCGACTGCGCCGCCTACGTCAGCCTGCCGCTGGTCGCGATGAGCACGCGCCTCGTGCTCGGCAGCGACCTGCTCGCCGAGCACGGCATCGACTGGAAGGGTTACGGCAAGCTCGTCGGCCAG
>CALIDR010000045.1 GCA_938022295.1 uncultured Burkholderiaceae bacterium | reverse complement strand
TCGACCTCGCGCGCGTCGAGGCCGGGCGGCCGAGCCTGTCGAGCGAGGCGGTGGCGCTCGAGCCGCTGCTGCTCGACGCGCGCGCGCTCGTGCTGCCGGCCGCGCAGGCGCGCGGCGTCGACGTCGCGATCGCGCCGCTGGGGGGCCTGGCGGTGCGCGCCGACCGGCTGCGCCTGAAGCAGGTGCTGCTGAACCTGCTGTCGAACGCCGTCAAGTACAACCGCGACGGCGGCCGCGTCGAGGTCGAGGCGGCGGCGGTGGACGTCGCCACGGTGCGCATCGCGGTGCGCGACAGCGGGATCGGCATCGCGGCCGACGAGATCCCGCGCCTGTTCAAGCCGTTCAGCCGCCTCGCGGCGTCGGCGGCGACGGTGGAGGGCACGGGCATCGGGCTGGCGCTCAGCGAGCGCCTGGTGGCGCTGATGGGCGGACGCATCGGTGTCGACAGCCGTCTGGGCGAGGGCAGCACGTTCTGGGTCGAGCTGCCCGCCGGCGCAGCGGCCGACGGCGCGGCCGCCGCGGCCGCCGACAACGCATCGGCATCGGGCGATGCTCCGGCGCCGGGCGACGACCCGGCGGCCGCGGCCGCCCCGGTGTGTGCGGGCGGCAGCCCGCGGGCGCGCGTGCTGTACGTCGAGGACAACCCGGCCACCGTCCTGCTCGTCCAGCAGATCGTGGCCCGGCATCCCGGCGTGGCACTGCTGACCGCCTCGGGCGGGCGCGTGGGACTCGAGATGGCGCGCGCGCATCGCCCGGACCTCGTGCTGCTCGACCTGCACCTGCCCGACGTCGACGGCTATGCCGTGCTCGCCGCGCTGCGGGCCGACCCCCGGCTCGCGGCGACGCCGGTGGTCGCCGTCACGGCGCAGGCGATGGCCGACGACCTGCGCCAGGTGCGCGAGGCCGGCTTCGACGACCACGCGACGAAGCCGATCGACGTCGCCCGCTTCGACGCGATGCTGGGGCGGCTGCTGCCGCCGCGGCGCGCGCGCTGAGCCGTTCCGCGATCAGGGGCCGGCCGTCGCACCGCCGCGCGCGGCGTGGTGCGGCGTTCGAGGCAGCCAGCGGTCCACTGCGTCGAGCAGCGTCGTGCGGACGACGGCCTGCCGCTCGGCGGCCGTCGCGCCACACGCGGCACGGCACATCCAGTCGGTCGGCGCCTCGAAGTCGCAGTGCGAGGCGCCCTCGATCACGCGGTCGGATACCAGCGCGGGCAGGGCACTGGCCCACGGCGCCGCCACCGACCGCGCGTTGCAGCGCGACGGCGGCGCGCGCAGCAGCACCGCCTCGGTGCGCAGCGTCGGCGCGAAGTCCAGCCCGAGCGCGCCGCCGCCGTTGCGCGCCACCTTGTCGAACGGGTCGAGGCCGACGTAGCCGACGACGCCAGGCGTGGCCGCCGCGAGCAGGCTCGACAGCGCCCCGGCCGAGAAGCCGACGAGCACGACGCCGGCCACCGGCGAGCCGAACCGCCCGCCGCTGCGCAGCAGCCCCACCAGTTCGGCCAGGCCTTGCGCGTTGCGTCGGAAGTCGAACGTGTAGGGCAGGTCCGGCGTCAGCGCGACCACATCGGCTGCAGCGAGCGCCTGCGCGTGGCCGGACAGGGTCGTGCGGCTGCGCGTGAAGCCGTGCGACAGGATCACCGCGCCGCGCACCGTTCCGCCGGGGCGGTAGACGTCGACCGCGACGTGCCGCCCGGCCAGCGGCAGCTCCACGGTCGATACGGTGGCCAAGGGCGTGGCGGCGAATGCGCCGCACGCCGCGAGCGCGCTGAGGGCCGTCAATGCGAATGGCATAGCGCTACCCCAGCGTCCCGACGAGCGCGCGGCGCGGTCGCGCCGCGGTGCCGTACCCGCCGGCCGGCGCTCAGATGCCCTGCGCACGGCTGAGCGTGTGCATGCGGTCGACCGTGTTCACCTTCAGGTCGAGCGTCTCGTCGCCGCGGCGCACGCGCAGCGTCACTTCGCGCTCGGGCTGTCCGCCGGACCACAGCGTCTTCCACAGCATGTCGAGCGTGCGCACCGGCGTGCCGTCGATGGCGACGATGCGGTCGCCGCGCTGCACGCCGGCGACGTCGGCCGGGCTGTCGGCATTGACGCGCACGACGCGCAGCTGGCCGCGCTCGGCGACGCAGTTGACGCCCAGCCAGGCGCGCCGGCTCGCCGCCGACGAGCCGCGGGCGAGCAGCTCGGGCAGGATCGGGTGCAGCAGCTCCACCGGCACGAAGAGGTTGCCCGGCACGCGGCGCGGGTCGTTCTCGTCGAGCGTGTCCGACAGCGCCAGCGAGCCGATGCCCAGCAGCTCGCCGCGCAGGTTGAACAGGCCCGCGCCGCTGTGCGCCGGGTGCGGCGGCGCCGTGTACAGCGCATTCTCGATGTGGTACTCCCAGTAGCCCGAGAACGCGCGCCGCGACATCAGCCGTGCCGGCCCGGCGCCAACCGCGCCGCCGATCACGACGAGCGGCTCGTCGGCCGCCGGGGCGTCGCGCGCCAGCGGCACCGGCTCCAGGCGCAGCGGCACCAGCGGCCGCACGAGACCGAAGCCGGTGGCGACGTCGTAGGCGACGACGCGTGCCGGCACGGCCCGGTTCCCATCGAGCTCGACCTGCACCTGCTCGGCTTCGAGCACCAGGTAGCCGATCGTCAGCACGAGGCCGTCGGCCCCGATCACGACGCCCGAGCCGTGGCGCTCGCGGCCGAGCGTGTCGACCGACCGCGCATCCTCGACGGCCACCGCCGAGACGCCGACGACGGCGCGGCTGGCCTTCTCGAGGGCGCGCGAGATGGCCTCGATGTCCTGCGATGCAGGCTCGGACGCGGGGGTGGCGGCGCCGACGCTCCACGGCGCGGCGACGAGGCTGCCGATCGCGGCGGCGGCGAGCCAGGGCCCGGCCGCGCGGCGGACGGAACGGATGATCGACTTCACGCACCCCTCCCCGGCAACGCAGTGCGCCAAGGATGCGCCAAGCCGCCGCCCCTCGGGCGCCGATGGCTATTGCGCGGCGTGCAATGCGGCCGCGCTCGCGACGGTACCCGCCCGCCCGCGCGCCCTCACCAGCGGCGCCGGCCCCCGAACGGAGGTTGCCCGCGCCAGTAGCGGATCATCAGGAAGCCGCCGAGCATGCCGCCCAGGTGCGCGAAGTGCGCCACGCCGCTGCGCCCGGACAGGCCGAGCACCAGCTCGAGGGCGCCGAACACGATCACGAACGTCTTGGCCTTCATCGGGATCGGCGGGAACAGCGGCACGATCGTGCGGTTCGGGAACATCATGCCGAACGCCAGCAGCAGCCCGTACAGCGCACCCGAGGCGCCGACGGTGGGCAGCCGCGAGCCCATCAGGAACGTCACCAGGAGCTGCGCGGCGGCGGCGGTCAGCAGACTCGCGAGCAGGAACTGCAGGTAGCGGCGCTGGCCCCACAGGCGCTCGATCTCGCTGCCGAACATCCACAGCCCGAACATGTTGAAGAACAGGTGGAAGCCGTCGCCGTGCAGGAAGCCGTAGGTGACGACCTGCCACGGCAGGAACAGGCCGCTTTGCAGCGGCCACAGCGCCAGCATCATCTCGAGCGGGCGGAACACGCTCGGCAGCAGCGCCCCGGCGAAGAAGATCGCCACGCAGGCGATGAGCAGCGTCCGGGTGACGGGAGGGATCGGCGGCATGGCGGGTGTGGGACGGTCGCGGCTTCGCGGGGCGCACCGCGGCGCGCTCGGCTCGCACGGTGGTGCCCGGGGCCGGACTCGAACCGGCACGCCTTGCGGCGGGGGATTTTGAGTCCCCTGCGTCTACCGATTTCGCCACCCGGGCCGGGGAGTGCAGTGGCAGCTCTGCCCGTTGATTATCACACTGGGTCCGCAGCGACCGGCCGCGCTGCGACAATCGAAGCCCCGCATCCGGACTGCCCCATGCCTGCCTACAAGACGCTCGAAGACGTGATCGGCGCCACCCCGCTGGTGCGCCTGCAGCGCCTGCCCGGCGCGGAAGCGCAGCGGCGCGGCAACGTGATCCTCGGCAAGCTCGAGGGGAACAACCCGGCGGGCTCGGTGAAGGACCGGCCGGCGATCAGCATGATCCGCCGCGCCGAGGAGCGCGGGCGCATCAAGCCGGGCGACACGCTGATCGAGGCGACGTCGGGCAACACCGGCATTGCGCTGGCGATGGCCGCGGCGATCCGCGGCTACCGCATGGTGCTGATCATGCCGGAGGACCTGTCGATCGAGCGCGCGCAGACGATGAAGGCGTTCGGCGCCGAGCTCGTGCTGACGCCCAAGTCGGGCGGCATGGAGTACGCGCGCGACCTGGCCGAGCAGATGCAGCGCGACGGCAAGGGGGTCGTGCTCGACCAGTTCGCCAACCCGGACAACCCGCGCATCCACTACGAGACGACGGGCCCCGAGATCTGGCGCGACACCGAGGGCCGCGTCACCCACTTCGTCAGCGCGATGGGCACCACCGGCACCGTCACCGGCGTGTCGCGCTTCCTGAAGGAACAGAACCCGGCGGTGCGCATCGTCGGCGCGCAGCCGAGCGAGGGCTCGCGCATCCCGGGCATCCGCAAGTGGCCGCCCGAGTACCTGCCGAAGATCTACGACCCGGCGGCGGTCGACGAACTCGTCTACGTGACCCAGGCCGACGCCGAGGAGATGGCGCGCCGCCTGGCGCGCGAGGAGGGTTTGTTCGCCGGCATCTCGGCGGCCGGCGCCTGCTGGGTCGCGCTGCAGATCGCGGCCCGCGTCGAGGGCGCGACGATCGTGTTCGTCGTCTGCGACCGCGGCGACCGCTACCTGTCCACCGGCGTCTTCCCGGCCTGACGCGCGCACCCGTGGACGCCGCCGGCGACGGTTTCCGCTACTGCCCGCGCTGCGCGACCGCGCTGCAGCCGCTGGCGGCCGACGAGGACGGCGGGCCGCGCACGCGGCTGCGCTGCCCGGCCTGCGCCTTCACGCACTGGAACAATCCGACGCCGGTGCTGGCGGCGGTGATCGAGTGCGTCGACCGCGGCGGACGGCTGCTGCTGGCGCGCAACGCGGCGTGGAAGGGGCGCATGTTCGGCCTCGTGACCGGCTTCATGGAGGCCGGCGAGTCGCCCGAGCAGGGGATCCGGCGCGAAGTCGGCGAGGAAACGGCGCTCGAGGTCGACGCGCTGTCGCTGATCGGCGTCTACGACTTCCAGCGCCTGAACCAGGTCATCATCGCCTACCACGCCGCCGCGCGCGGCGAGATCCGGCTGTCGCCCGAGCTCGCCGAGTTCCGGCTGTTCGAGCCGGCCGAGGTGCGCTGCTGGCCGGCGGGCACCGGGTTCGCGCTCGCCGACTGGCTGCGCGGGCGCGGCATCGAACCCCGCTGGCTGGAGGGGGAAGCGCGCCGATAGAATCCGCGCGTGAGCGAGCCCACCGTCCAGGCCCACCGCGAGATCGATACCCGCGGGCTGAACTGCCCGCTGCCGATCCTGAAGGCGAAGAAGGCGCTCGCCGAGATGCGCAGCGGCGAGGTGCTGAAGGTCGTCGCGACCGATCCGGGGTCGGTGCGCGACTTCCAGGCCTTCGCGCGCCAGTCGGGCAACGAGCTCGTCGAGCAGACGCGCGGCGCCGACGAATTCGTCCACTACCTGAAGCGGCGCTGAGCGCCGCCGGGCTACAGCTCGAGCCCGCGCAGGAACTCGCGGAAGCTCGCCCCGACCTGCGGGTGCTGCAGCGCGAGTTCGACGTTGGCCTGCAGGAAGCCCTCCTTGCTGCCGCAGTCGTAGCGCCGGCCCTGGTAGCGGTACGCGAACACCTTCTCGCGCCTGAGCAGCCCGGCGATGCCGTCGGTGAGCTGGATCTCGCCGCCGACGCCGCGCGGCTGGTTCGCGATCTCGTGGAACACGCCGGGCGTGAGGATGTAGCGGCCGGCCACGCCCAGCCGCGACGGCGCCGCTTCCGGGGCCGGCTTCTCGACGATGCGCTGCACGTCGAGCAGGCGTTCGTCGACCGGGGTGCCGGCCACGATGCCGTAGCGGCGCGTGTGCTCGGCGGGCACCTCCTGCACGGCGACGATCGACGCGCGCCACTCGGCGAACTGCTCGACCATCTGCGCGAGCACCGGCGGGTCGCCCACCATCAGGTCGTCGGCCAGCAGCACTGCGAACGGCTCGTTGCCGACCAGGCGCTGGCCGCACAGCACGGCGTGGCCGAGGCCCAGCGCCTGCGACTGGCGCACGTAGATGCACTCCATGTCGGCCGGCTTGACGCCGCGTACGACGTCGAGCAAGTCGTGCTTGCCCGCCTGTTCGAGGGCTACCTCCAATTCGAAAGTCATGTCAAAGTGATCCTCGATCGGGCGCTTGTGGCGCCCGGTCACGAAGATCATCTCGCGCACGCCGGCGGCGTAGGCCTCCTCGACGGCATACTGGATCAGCGGCTTGTCGACGACGGGCAGCATCTCCTTCGGCTGCGCCTTGGTCGCCGGCAAGAAGCGGGTGCCGAGGCCGGCCACCGGGAAGATCGCCTTGTTGACTCTCATCGTCGCAGGTCGCTGCAGGGGGGAAAGGCATTCTGTCACGCCGGTCGCGGGCCGGCCGTGACCGATGCCGCCGATGCCGATGGACGTGTTGATCGTCGAGCCGATCGACGGCCAGGCGCTGGCGTGGCTGCAGCAGCGCCACTCGGTGCGGCTGGCGCCCGAGCTCGCGCGCGACCCGCGCGCGCTGCGCCAGGCGCTGTTCAACGTGCGCGCGCTGATCGCGCCGCCTGCGGTGGCGCTGGACGCGACGATGCTGCACGCGGCGCCGGCGCTGCGCGTGGTCGGCCTCGTCGGCCACGGCACCGAGATGGTCGACGCGGTGGCCTGTGCGCGCGCGGGGATCGAGGTCGTTCGCGCCGAGACCGCTTCCGCGAACGCGGAAGCCGAGTTCGCCGTCGGGGCGCTGCTCGCGCTGCTGCGGCGCATCCCGGTGCTGACGGACGACGGCGCCCGCGTCGGGCGCGAGCTCGGCAGCCTGACGGTGGGCGTGATCGGCGTCGTGCCGGCGTCGCTGCCGCTGGTGCGGCTGCTCGAGGCGTTCGGCGCCCAGGTCGTCGGCTACGACCCGGCGGTGCACGCCTCGGACCCGCTGTGGGCGGGCTGGGGCGTGCGCCCGCTGCCGCTGCGCGACCTGTTCGAGCAGGCCGACGCGGTGTGCGTGCTGCTGCCGTTCTTCAACCGCTACCGCGGCCTGCTCGGCGAGCGCTTCCTGCGCTACTGCCGGCCCGACCAGGTGATCGTCAGCCTGTCGCGCTCGGCGATCTTCGACGACGCGGTGCTCGCCGAGATGCTCGACAGCGGCCGCATCGCCGCCGCCTGGTTCGACAGCGTCGAGCCCGGCTGGCTCGACCCCGGCCGCCCGCTGGCCGACGTCGACACGCTGCAGGTCACGCCGCGGCTGGCGGGCATCACGCGCGAGTCGCGCCAGCGCGCGGCATGGACCGTCGTGCAGCGCGTGGCCGAGCTGCTCGCCGCCGCGCCGAGGGCCCCCGACGACGTCACGCCGGACTCGGCAGACGACTGGCCTGATCTCGCAGACGGTGCAGCGTCTGCGTGAAGCCGGCCAGCCGCGCGCGCTCCTGCTCGACCACCGCCGCCGGCGCCCGCTCGACGAAGCTGGCGTTGCCGAGCTTGGCCTGCGCCTTGCCGATCTCGGCTTCCAGGCGCGCGATCTCCTTGGCCAGGCGTGCGCGCTCGGCGTCGACGTCGATCTCGACGTGCAGGGCGATGCGCAGGTCGCCGATCACCGACACCGGCGCGTTCGCGGTGGCCTGCGCGAAGGCGGCCTCGTCGCCGAACGTGCGCACCTCGGCCAGCCGCGCCAGCGCGGCGAGCACGCCGCCCGCCTCGGCGACGAAGCCGGCGTCGGCGCCTGCGGCGTGCACGAGCAGCGGCACCCGCTCGCCGGGCGACAGGCCCATCTCGCTGCGCAGCGCGCGGCAGCTGCCGGCCACCGCCTTCAGGCGGGCGACCCAGGCGTCGGCGGCGGCGTCGATGCGCTCGGGCTGCGCCTGCGGGTACGGCGCGACGGCGATGCCGCCCGCCGCGTGGCGGCCGGCCGCCGGCGCGACCTGTTCCCACAGCTCGGCGGTGACGAACGGCGCGATCGGGTGCAGCAGGCGCAGCACCGCCTCGAGCACGCGCAGCAGCGTGCGCCGCGTGGCGCGCTGCTGCGCCGGCGTGCCCCTGGCCAGCTGCACCTTGGCGATCTCGAGGTACCAGTCGCAGTACTCGTCCCACACGAACGCGTAGATCGCATGGGCGACGTTGTCGAGCCGGTAGTCGGCGAAGCCCTGCGCCACCGCGGCCTCGACGCGCTGCAGTTCGTTGACGATCCACTTGTCGGCCGGCGAGAAATCGAGATGGCCGCCCGGGCCGCAGTCCTCGGTGCACGTGCCCACGCCGCGCTCGGCGTCGGACAGGCCCTGCACCTGCATCAGCACGAAGCGCGTCGCGTTCCACAGCTTGTTGCAGAAGTTGCGGTAGCCCTCGCAGCGCTTGGTGTCGAAGTTGACGTTGCGCCCGAGCGTGGCGTAGCTCGCCATCGTGAAGCGCAGCGCGTCGGCGCCGAAGGCGGGGATGCCGTCGGGGAACTCCTTCCGCGTCGCCTCGCGCACCTTCGGCGCCGTCTCGGGGCGGCGCAGGCCGGTGGTGCGCTTGGCCAGCAGCGGCTCGAGCGCGATGCCGTCGATCAGGTCGACCGGGTCGAGCACGTTGCCCTCGCTCTTGCTCATCTTGTGGCCGTGCGAGTCGCGTACCAGGCCGTGGATGTAGACGTGGCGGAACGGCACCTTGCCGGTGAAGTGGGTCGTCATCATGATCATCCGCGCGACCCAGAAGAAGATGATGTCGAACCCGGTGACGAGCACCGTCGACGGCAGGAACAGGTCCTGCTCGACGGTCTTCGCCGGCCAGCCGAGCGTCGAGAAGTGGACCAGCGCCGACGAGTACCAGGTGTCGAGCACGTCGGGGTCGCGCACGAGCGGCCCGACGTAGCCGACCGCGTCGGCGCGCTGGCGCGCCTCGGCCTCGCTGCGGGCGACGAACAGCTCGCCGCCTTCGCCGTACCACGCCGGGATCTGGTGCCCCCACCACAGCTGGCGCGAGATGCACCAGTCCTGGATGTTGTGCAGCCACTGGTTGTAGGTGTTGACCCACTGCTCGGGCACGAACTTCACCTCGCCGCTGGCCACCGCGTCGATCGCCCGCTGGGCGATGCTCTTGCCGTCGGCGCCGGGCCTGGTCATCGCGACGAACCACTGGTCGGTCAGCATCGGCTCGACGATCTGGCCGGTGCGTGCGCAGCGCGGCACCGTCAGGCGGTGCTTCTTCGTCTCGACGAGCAGGCCGAGCGCGTCGAGGTCGGCGACGACCCTGCGGCGCGCCTCGAAGCGGTCGAGCCCGCGGTACGGCGCCGGCGCGTGCTCGTTGACGGTGGCGTCGAGGTTCAGGATGCCGAGCAACGGCAGACCGTGGCGCTGGCCGACGGCGTGGTCGTTGACGTCGTGCGCCGGCGTCACCTTGACGACGCCGGTGCCGAACTCGCGGTCGACGTAGGCGTCGGCGATGACCGGAATGTCGCGGTCGCACAGCGGCAGGCGCACCGTCTTGCCGACGAACGCCGCGTAGCGTTCGTCGTCGGGGTGGACCATCACCGCGGTGTCGCCGAGCATCGTCTCGGGCCGCGTCGTGGCCACCACCAGCGACCCCGAGCCGTCGGCGAGCGGGTAGCGGATGTGCCACAGGAAGCCGTCCTCCTCCTCGCTCTCGACCTCGAGGTCGGAGACGGCCGACTTCAGCACCGGGTCCCAGTTGACCATTCGCTGGCCGCGGTAGATCAGTCCCTCGTCGTACAGGCGCACGAACGTCTCGGTGACGACGGCCGAGAGCTTCTCGTCCATCGTGAAGTACTCGCGCGACCAGTCGACGCTCGCGCCGAGCCGGCGCATCTGGTTCGTGATCGTCGAGCCGCTCTGCTGCTTCCACGCCCACACGCGGTCGGTGAACGCGGCGCGGCCGAGGTCGTGGCGCGACAGCCCTTCGTCCTGCAGCTGGCGCTCGACGACGATCTGCGTCGCGATGCCGGCGTGGTCGGTGCCCGGCAGCCACAGCGCGTTGAAGCCGCGCATGCGGTGGTAGCGCGTCAGCGCGTCCATGATCGTCTGGTTGAACGCGTGCCCCATGTGCAGCGTGCCGGTGACGTTGGGCGGCGGCAGCTGGATGCAGAACGACGGCCGCGACGGGTCGAGCGTCGGCGTGCCGATGCCGGCGCGTTCCCACGCGGCGATCCAGCGCGCCTCGATGGCGGCGGGGTCGAAGGACTTGGCGAGTTCGGTCATGATGCGAGTCGTCGTGGCGTGCGAACGGGACGAGCCAACGAAAAAGGCCCGGCGTCGAGCCGGGCCCTCATTCAACGGTGGTCGGTGGTGCCGGTGAAGAGATTCGAACTCCCGACCTTCGCATTACGAATGCGCTGCTCTACCAGCTGAGCTACACCGGCGAAAGAAGCGAATTATACGGGGCGCGTGCGGCGTCAGGCCGCGACGGCAGCGGCCTCGCGGTGATAGTCGGTCACGCGCTGCACCTCGTTGCGCGAGCCGAGGACGACGCTGACGCGCTCGTGCAGGCGCGTGGGCTGCAGGTCCATGATGCGCCGCTCGCCGTTGGTGGCCAGGCCGCCGGCCTGCTCGACCAGGAACGCCATCGGATTGGCCTCGTAGAGCAGCCGCAGCTTGCCCGGCTTGTCGGGCTCGCGCTTGTCCCAGGGGTAGAGGAAGATGCCGCCGCGGGTGAGGATGCGGTGCACGTCGGCGACCATGCTCGCCACCCAGCGCATGTTGAAGTCCTTGCCGCGCGGGCCGTCGCGGCCGGCCAGGCATTCGTCGATGTAGCGCTTCACCGGCGGCGCCCAGTGGCGCATGTTGCTCATGTTGACCGCGAACTCCTTCGTGTCGTCGGGGATGCGCACGTTCTCGTGCGTCAGCACCCACGAGCCCTGCTCGCGATCGAGGGTGAACATCGCCACCCCGTTGCCCACCGTCAGCACGAGCGTCGTCTGCGGACCGTAGACGCAGTAGCCCGCGGCGGCCTGGTGCTTGCCGGGCTGCAGGAAGTCCTCCTCCGAGACGCCCCGCGCGTGGCCGACCTTGCGCAGCACGCTGAAGATGGTGCCGATGCTGACGTTGACGTCGATGTTGCTCGAGCCGTCCAGCGGGTCGAACAGCAGCAGGTACTCGCCCTGCGGGTAGCGGTCGGGCACGACGTGGATGCTGTCCATCTCCTCGCTGGCCATCGCCGCCAGGTGGCCGCCCCAGACGTTGGCCTCGATGAGCACCTCGTTGGCGATCAGGTCCAGCTTCTTGACGATCTCGCCCTGCACGTTGCTCTGGTCGGTGCTGCCGAGCACGTCGCCGAGCTCGCCCTTGTTGACCGCGATCGCGATGCGCTTGCAGGCGCGCGCGACGACCTCGATCAGCAGCCGCAGCGGCGGCGGGAAGTGGCCGTGGTCACGCTGCTGCTCGACCAGGTACTGGGTCAGGCTGATGCGCCGCTTCATCGTTCAGGCCTCCAGCGCGCGGGTGACGATCTCGCGCACGTCGTTGCTCAGGTCGGGGCGGGCGGCCACGCGCGCGATCGCCTCGCGCGCGGCGCTGCGGTACGGCTCGGCCAGGTGCCGCCAGCGGTCCATCACGCGCGCCAGCCGCGCCGCCAGTTGCGGGTTGAGGGCGTCGATCTCGAGCAGGCGGTCGGCCCAGAACACGTAGCCGGCGGCGTCGCGGCGGTGGAACGCGCCGGGGTTGCCGTGGCACAGCGCGTGCACCAGGCTGCGCGCGCGGTTGGGGTTGGCGAGCGTGAAGTCGGGGTGCGAAAGCAGCGCGCGCGCGCGCTGGAACACGGTGCCGTCGTGCTCGGGCGCGGTGGCCTGCAGCGCGAACCACTTGTCGACGACCAGCGGCTCGTCGCGGAAGAGGGCGTGGAACCGCTCGAGCGCGGGCTGGGCGAGGGCGGCGCGGGCGTGCACGAGCGCCTTCAGCGCCCCGAAGCGCTCCGTCATGTTGGCGGCGTCCTTCACGCGCTGATAGGCACGGCCCGGCCACACCGGGTCGCCGATCTCGACGGCGTGTCGGCACAGCATCGCCAGCGCCAGGTTGGCGAGCGCGCGCCGCCCGGCCTGCGCCATCTCGGGCCGGTAGCCTTCGTGCACCTGGTGCTGTTCCCAGGCCCAGACCCAGTCGGCGTGCAGGCGCGCGGCGAGCTGGCCCTGCATCGCCTCGTGCACCGCGTGCACCTGCTGCGGGTCGACCTCGGGCAGCGTCTCGGCGACGACGACTTCGCTGGGCAGCGTCAGCGCGAGTTGCTTGAACGCCGGCGCGAGCGCGGGGTCGCGCAGCAGGTCGCGCAGCGCGTCGACGTAGGCCGCGTCGAGGTGCGGCGCGGTGCCGCTGGCGATCGCCCGCTGCAGGCGCGCCAGCGCCAGCCGCTGGCCGGCCTCCCAGCGGTTGAAGGGGTCGGGGTCGTGGCGCAGCAGCGTCAGCAGCGCGGCGTCGTCGAGGCCGTCGTCGAGGATCACCGGCGCCGAGAAGCCGCGCAGCAGCGACGGCACCGGGGGCGCGTCGACGCCGTGGAACGTCCAGCTCGCGCTCGGCAGGTCGAGCACGAGCAGGCGCTCGTCGGCGGCCTCGCCGTCGGGCGCCAGGCGCAGCGGCAGCGGCCGGCCGTCGGCGCCGAGCAGTCCGACGGCCACCGGGATCACGAACGGCTGCTTGACCGGCTGCCCCGGCGACGGCGGGCAGTGCTGCTCGAGCGTCAGCGTGTAGGTGCGGGCGCCGGCGTCGAACGTGCCGCGGGCGCTGACGCGCGGCGTGCCGGCCTGCGAATACCAGCGCTTGAAGGCGTCGAGCCGGGTGGCGAGGTCGCTGCCGGGGTTGGCGTCGGCCACCGCCTGCACGAAGTCGTCGCACGTCACCGCCTGGCCGTCGTGGCGCTGGAAGTACAGCGCCATGCCGCGCGCGAAGCCGTCGCGGCCGACCAGCGTCTGCATCATGCGCACGACTTCGGCGCCCTTCTCGTAGACGGTGGCGGTGTAGAAGTTGTTGATCTCGAGGTAGTGGTCCGGGCGCACCGGGTGCGCCATCGGCCCGGCGTCCTCGGGGAACTGGACCTGGCGCAGGCTGCGCACGTCGGCGATGCGCTTGACCGCGCGCGTGGCCGGCGACGGCGCGCCGAAGTAGGGCGGCGCCGCGTCGCCGGCCATGTCGGCGCTGAACTCCTGGTCGCGGAAGACGGTGAGCCCCTCCTTCAGCGAGAGCTGGAACCAGTCGCGGCAGGTCACGCGGTTGCCCGTCCAGTTGTGGAAGTACTCGTGGCCGACGACGCTCTCGACGCCGTCGAAGTCCTCGTCGGTGGCGGTGGCGGGGCTCGCCAGCACGTACTTGGTGTTGAAGACGTTGAGCCCCTTGTTCTCCATCGCGCCCATGTTGAAGTCGTCGACGGCGACGACCATGAAGCGGTCGAGGTCGAGCGCGAGGCCGAACCGCGCCTCGTCCCACGCCACCGAGGCGACGAGGGAGCGCATCGCGTGCTCGGTCTTCGACAGGTCGCCGCGCTTCACGTAGACCTGCAGCAGGTGCTCGCGGCCGTCGCGGCCGACGATGCGCTGCTCGCGCGCCTCGAGGTCGGCAGCGACGAGGGCGAACAGGTAGCTCGGCTTCGGGAACGGGTCGTGCCAGGTCGCGAAGTGGCGGCCGCCGTCGAGGTCGCCGCGCTCGACGAGGTTGCCGTTGGACAGCAGCACCGGGTAGCGTGCCTTGTCGGCGCGCAGCGTGACGGTGTAGACCGCCATCACGTCGGGCCGGTCGAGGAAGTACGTGATGCGGCGGAAGCCCTCGGCCTCGCACTGGGTGAACAGGCCGCTCGTGCTGCGGTACAGGCCCGACAGCTGCGTGTTGCGGTCGGGCGCGCAGGTGTTGCGGATCTCGAGCGTGAAGCGCTCGGCCGCCGGCGGCTCGTCGATCACGAGGTCGCCGCCGTCGTGGCGGAACGCCACGCTCTGGCCGTCGGCGAGCACGCGCAGCAGGCTCAGTCCTTCGCCGTGCAGGCGCAGCGGCCCGCCGGGGCGGGCGGCGTTGCGCTCGACGTGCAGCTTGCTGGCGACGATCGTCTTCGCGGCGTCGAGGTCGAACACGAGCTCGACGCGGCGGATCCAGAACGGCGGCGGCGCGTAGTCCTCGCGCCGCACGACGGTGGCAGGCCCTTCTCGCATGGGGGGTCTCTCCGGATGCGCGGTTATCGGTCGGGTGCGGCGGCGAAGCGGGGCGAGGCCGCGGCGGCGCCTCGGGATGGCATCGTGGCGGCCCTCACAGCCCCTGCTTCAGGCTCGCGGTGATGAACGGGTCGAGGTCGCCGTCGAGCACCTTCTGCGTGTTGCTGATCTCGACCCCGGTGCGCAGGTCCTTGATGCGGCTCTGGTCGAGCACGTAGCTGCGGATCTGGTGGCCCCAGCCGACGTCGGTCTTGCTGTCCTCGAGCTTCTGCTGCGCCTCGCGCTGCTTGCGCATCTCGTGCTCGTAAAGGCGGCTGCGCAGCACGCGCCACGCCTCGTCCCGGTTGCTGTGCTGGCTGCGGCTGTTCTGGCACTGCACGACGATGCCGGTGGGGATGTGCGTCAGCCGCACCGCCGAGTCGGTCTTGTTGATGTGCTGGCCGCCGGCGCCGCTGGCGCGGAACGTGTCGACGCGCACGTCCGCGGGGTTGATCTCGATCTCGATCGTGTCGTCGACCTCGGGGTAGACGAACAGGCTCGCGAAGCTGGTGTGGCGCCCGCCGGCGCTGTCGAACGGGCTCTTGCGCACCAGCCGGTGCACGCCGGTCTCGGTGCGCAGGTGACCGAAGGCGTAGTCGCCCTCGACCTTGACGGTGGCGCTGCGGATGCCGGCCACGTCGCCTTCGGTCTCCTCGAGCACCTCGGCCTTGAAGCCCTTGCGTTCGCAGTACTTCAGGACCTGGCGCAGCAGCATCTGCGCCCAGTCGCAGGCCTCGGTGCCGCCGGCGCCGGCCTGGATGTCGACGAAGCAATTGCCCGCGTCCGCCGGGTGATTGAACATGCGCCGGAACTCGAGCTGCTCGATCGTCTCGCGCAGCTTGCCGACCTCGGCCTCGATCGCGCGCAGGGCCTCGACGTCGCCGTCGGCCTTGCTCATCTCGTACAGCTCGGTGTTGTCGGCGAGGTTGCGGCTGAGGTGGTCGATCGTGCCGACGACCGTCTCCAGCGCCTTCTTCTCGCGGCCGAGCTCCTGGGCGCGCTTGGGCTCGTTCCAGATCGCCGGGTTCTCGAGTGCGGCGTTGACTTCGTTCAGTCGCAGCGCCTTGCGGTCGTAGTCAAAGATACCCCCGAAGCTGCTCGGTGCGCGCGCTCAGGTCGGCCAGTGCGGCGCCGATCGCGTTGATCTGTTCGTTGTCCATGATGGTGCCCGCCAGCGGAGATAACCACACATTTTCGCATGGCCGATGGACCGGATCGGCGGCCCGGCTCGCGCCGGCCAGGCTCCGGGAAACCCCGCCCCCGGGATAGCAGGGGCCCGCCGGCGGTTTGTCAGACAGCGGTAAGGCGCGAATCCACACTATGCACGTCCAAAACAGGCGCCGGTCGACGTCGGCCCTGACAGCCTTCGTCGCCTTCCACCGGGATCGATGTTGAAGCTGCTCGAGCTCGTGCAACTGGTGCTCTACATCCCGATGCTGGCACTGCTCGGGCAGGGGGCGCTGTACCTGCTGGCCGGCGCGCGGCGCGAGAGCAACTTCTTCTACCAGACGCTGCGCCTGATCTCGCGCCCGTTCACGTTCGTCGTGCGCAAGCTCACCCCGGCGCAGGTGGCCGACCGCCACGTGCCGGTGATCGCCTTCGGGCTGCTGCTGCTGGCGAGCTTCGTCGTGTTCGCCGAGCGCGGCTACCTGATGTGCGTGCAGATGGGCTACGAGGACTGCCGGCGATGAACCGCGGCGGCTTCGACTACTGGCGGCTGAAGCTGCGCGCGCTGCTGTGGCTGCTGTTCGGGCGTCACGAAGCCGCGGTCAGGGCGTTCGGCGAGATGCTCCAACGCTGGCCCGACGACGCCTATGCGCTCGCCAGCCGCTCGCACGTGCTGGCGCAGCTCGGCCGGCGCGACGCCGCGATCGCCGACGCGCAGCGCCTCACCGCGCGCCACCCGGCGCGCAGCGCCGCCGACTGGTTCAACCTCGCGTTCCTGCTCGAAGGCGCCGGCCGCAACGACGACGCCGAGCCCGCCTTCCGTCGCGCGCTCGAGCTCGACCCCAAGCTCGACCGTGCCTGGTACGGCCTCGGCCTGGTGCTGATCCGCCAGGGCCGCCTCGACGAGGCGGTGGCCGCCCTGAAGCGCAACACCGAGCTGCAGCCGATGAGCCCCTACGGCTGGTACCAGCTCGCGCGGGTGCACGTCGACCGCCACGAGCCCGAACAAGCCCGCGAGATCATCCGCCGCCTGAAGGACTTCGAGCCGCAGGTGGCCGCGCAACTGCAACGCGAGACCGGTTTGGCGCCGTGACCGGGGCGGGGAGCCCGGGGCGGCGCGCGAGGCGAGAAGGGGTCCGGACCGACCGGACGTTGGACAACGCTGGAGGCAAGTCGATGCAACTGACCGAGAAGCACCGCCAGTACTGGTCGAAGAATCTGAGGATCACCTCGATTCTGATGGCCGTCTGGTTCGTCGTCACGTTCGTCGTGGGCTACTTCGCCCGCGACCTCAACTTCAACTTCTTCGGCTGGCCGTTCAGCTTCTGGGTCGGCGCCCAGGGCGCGCTCGTCGTCTACGTCGCGCTGATCGGCATCTACGCCCGCTACATGAACAACCTCGACCGCGAGTACGGCGTGGCCGAGGACGAGGAGGAGTGACATGGCAGGCATGACCCCCGACGCAGGCGGTGGCGGCGTCTTCTCCGCCGCCTCCAACAAGGCGTTCAAGAAGCAGCTGAACAAGGTCTACGGCTTCTACACCGGCGGCTTCTTCGCCTTCATCATCATCCTGGCGATCCTCGAGCAGATGGGGTTGCCGCGCGCCGTCATCGGCATGACGTTCCTGCTGGCGACGATCGCGCTGTACGCCGGCATCGGCATCATGAGCCGCACGACCGACGCCGCGGAGTACTACGTGGCCGGCCGCCGCGTGCCCGCCGTCTACAACGGCATGGCGGTGGGTGCCGACTGGATGAGCGCGGCCTCGTTCATCGGCATGGCCGGTACGCTGTACCTCACCGGCTACGGCGGGCTGGCCTTCATCATGGGCTGGACCGGCGGCTACTGCCTGGTGGCGCTGTTCCTCGCGCCGTACCTGCGCAAGTTCGGCCAGTTCACGATCCCCGACTTCCTCGGCGCGCGCTACGAGGGCAACATCCCGCGGTTCGTCGGCATCCTGATCGCGATCCTGTGTTCGTTCGTCTACGTCGTGGCGCAGATCTACGGCGTGGGCCTGATCACGGCGCGGCTGTCGGGGCTGGCGTTCGAGATCGGGGTGTTCGTCGGCCTCGGCGGCATCCTCGTGTGCTCGTTCCTCGGCGGCATGCGCGCGGTGACGTGGACGCAGGTGGCGCAGTACATCATCCTCATCATCGCGTACCTGATCCCGGTGGTGTGGCTGTCGGTCAAGCAGACAGGCGTGCCGATCCCGCAGGCCGTCTACGGCTACCAGCTGCAGAAGGTCACCGCGCGCGAGGCCGAGCTGATCGCCGACGAGAAGGAGAAGTCGGTCATCGCCGTCTTCAAGCAGCGCTCCGACGCCCTGGCCGAGAAGCTGAAGGACCCGGCCGCTGCGCTCGCCGCCGAGCGCGCGCAGGCGCAGGCCAAGCTCGACGAGCTGCGCGCGGCCAACGCCGCGCAGGCCGACATCCAGGCCGCCGAGCGCGCGCTGCAGGCGCTGCCGGCCGACGAGGCCGCAGCACGCGCGAAGTGGACGGCCGACAAGGCCGCCGCCGATGCGCGCGCCAGGCCGCTGGCGGGCATGCCGCGCCATGCGCAGCAGTTCGCCGGCGACCCGGCGGGCGACGCGGCGGCGCAGAAGACGTTCAACGAGTCGCGGCGCAACTTCCTCGCGCTGATCTTCTGCCTGATGGTCGGCACCGCCGCGCTGCCGCACATCCTGATGCGCTACTACACGACGCCGTCGGTGCGCGAGGCGCGGCGCTCGGTGACCTGGAGCCTGTTCTTCATCTTCCTGCTGTACTTCACGGCGCCGGCGCTCGCGGTGCTGGTGAAGTACGAGGTGTTCAACTCGCTGGTGGGCACGCCGTTCGACCAGCTGCCGGCGTGGATCGCCAACTGGCAGCGCGTCGACCCGACGCTGCTGTCGGTCGTCGACGTCAACGGCGACGGCATCTTCCAGCTCGGCGAGATGAGGATCGGCGGCGACATCATCGTGCTGGCCACGCCGGAGATCGCGGGCCTGCCGTACGTGATCTCGGGCATGGTGGCCGCCGGCGGCCTGGCGGCGGCGCTGTCCACCGCCGACGGCCTGCTGCTGACGATCGCCAACGCACTGTCGCACGACCTGTACTACAAGATGCTCGACCCGAACGCGACGACGGCGCGCCGCGTCGCGGTGTCCAAGGCACTGCTGCTGGTGGTCGCCCTGCTCGCCGCGTGGGTGGCCTCGCAGAAGCCGGCCGACATCCTGTTCCTCGTCTCGGCGGCGTTCTCGCTGGCCGCGGCAGGGTTCTTCCCCGCGCTCGTGCTCGGCATCTTCTGGAAGCGCGCCACCAAGTGGGGGGCCACGCTCGGCATGCTCGCAGGCGTCAGCGTGACCTTCTACTACATGGCGACGACGCAGGTCTGGCTGCGCGGCGTGTTCGGCGTCACGACGCCGGTGGCCGACCACATCTGGTGGGGCATCCAGCCGATCTCGGCGGGCATCTTCGGCGTGCCGCTGGGCTTCGCGGTGATCATCATCGTCAGCCTGCTGACGCCGGCACCGAAGAAGGAGACGCAGGAGCTCGTCGAGCACGTGCGTTACCCCGACCTGAAGCCGGCGCGCTGACACGCGAACGTGCCAGCAGGTTGATCGGAAAGGGCCCCTGCGGGGGCCCTTTTTCATATCCTTGCACGATGGAACAGACCCCGCCCCCCACCCGGCTCGCCGCCGACCTGCACGCCGAGCTGGTGCGGCGCCCGCCGTTCGCGCAGATGGACGCGGCGCACGTCGAGCGCTTCGTCGCCGCCGCGCGGCAGGTCCACTTCCTGCCGGGGCAGACGGTGCTGTCGCCCGCCGACGGGCCGGTGCACGAGCTGCTGTGGATCCGCCGCGGCACCGTCACCGGCCGGCGCAGCCCCGACGACGACCGCAGCAGCTTCCAGTACGACGCCGGCGACCTGTTCCCGGTCGGCGCCGGGCTCGGCGGGCGCCCCGTCACCGCCACCTACACCTGCGACGAGGACCTGTTCTGCCTGCGCGTGCCGGTGTCGGCGGTGCGCTCGCTGGCCGCCGAGTCGCCGCCGTTCGCCGAGTTCCTGCACGGCCGGGTGCTGAAGTTCCTCGAACTGTCGCGGCGCCACACGCAGGCGGCGTACTCGTCGCAGGTGCTCGCCGAGCAGTCGCTCGAGACGCCGCTGGGCCGGCTGATCCGCGGTGGCGTCGTCGCCGTCGGCCCCGGGGCGACGGTCGGCGAGGCCCTGACCGCGATGCACGAGCGCGGGATCGGTTCGATCCTCGTCACCGACACGGCCGGCGCGGCGCTCGGCATCCTGACGCGGCACGACGTGCTCGGCCGCGTCACGCTGCCTCAGGTGCCGCTCGACGCGCCGGTCGAGCGCGTGATGAGCGCCCCGGTGCACACGCTCGGCGTCGACGACACCGCGCAGGACGCGGCGCTGCTGATGTCGCGGCACGGCATGCGCCACGTGCCGGTCACCGAGCGCGGGCGCGTCGTCGGCATCGTCTCCGAGCGCGACCTGTTCGCGATGCAGCG
>CALIDR010000044.1 GCA_938022295.1 uncultured Burkholderiaceae bacterium | reverse complement strand
GGCGGCCTGATCGGCGGCGCGTCGTTGAAGGCCGCGGACTTCGTCACCATCTGCCGCGCCGCAGGCTGATTCCGAATTTCGATTGCGAGAAAGACCTCCATGCAGATCTGGGTGAACATCGTGCTGGTGATCCAGCTCCTGTCGGCGCTGGCGATGATCGGGCTCGTGCTGGTGCAGCACGGCAAGGGCGCCGACATGGGCGCGTCGTTCGGCAGCGGCTCGGCCGGCAGCCTGTTCGGCGCCAGCGGCAGCGCGAACTTCCTGTCGCGCTCGACGGCGGTGTGCGCGACGATCTTCTTCGTCTGCACGCTGGCGCTGGCGTACATGGGCTTCACGCGCAGCGCGCCCGAGGCGGCCCCGGGCACGAGCGTGCTCGACCGCGCTGCGCCGGCCAGCGGCGAGGCGCCCGCGGCACCGCAGATCCCGGGCCTCGCGCCGCCGCCACCGCCGGCCGCGCCGCCGATCCCGACCAACTGACCGCCGCGGCCGTCGCCCTCGCGCTCGCGGGCGGCACGCCCGGAATGCGCCGTTTTTCCCCGTAGAATCTTCTGCTGTCCGGCGAGCGACCCTCATGCCAGCCGGGCATCGCAAAGCCGTCCTGGCCGACGTGGTGGAATTGGTAGACACGCTATCTTGAGGGGGTAGTGGCGAAAGCTGTGCGAGTTCGAGTCTCGCCGTCGGCACCAGGCACGCAACCGGGTTTGCGAACGTCGCTGCAGGGCGGGCACCCGCCGTCCGGCGGCAGGCCCTGACAGCTTCGTGCAGGGTTCGGCAGGCATGCTCGGGCTCGTGCGGTGGGTGCTGCGAGCGCAGCCGGCCGCACCGGGTGAGACAGACGGGACGCACGCACACCATGGACCTGCAACAGTACCTGCCCGTCATCCTGTTCATCCTGGTCGGGGTGGCGGTGGGCGTGGCGCCTCAGGTGCTGGGCTTCATCTTCGGTCCGAACCGGCCCGACCCCGAGAAGAACTCGCCCTACGAGTGCGGGTTCGAGGCGTTCGAGGACGCGCGCATGAAGTTCGACGTGCGCTACTACCTCGTCGCGATCCTGTTCATCCTGTTCGATCTCGAGATCGCCTTCCTCTTCCCGTGGGCGGTCGCGCTGCACGACATCGGGCCGACCGGCTTCTGGGCGATGATGGTGTTCCTCGCGATCCTCGTCGTCGGCTTCGTCTACGAGTGGAAGAAGGGCGCCCTGGACTGGGAGTGAAGCCGTGAAACCAGACTTCCAAGCTCACGTTCGTCCACCGGCCCCCGCACGGGCTCGCAGCGACCGCGCCGCGGCGCGGGCGGGGGTCTGACATGGGCATCGAAGGCGTCCTCAAGGAAGGCTTCGTCACCACGTCGGTCGACAAGCTGATCAACTGGAGCAAGACCGGCTCGCTTTGGCCGATGACGTTCGGCCTGGCGTGCTGTGCGGTAGAGATGATGCACGCCGGCGCGGCGCGCTACGACATCGACCGCTTCGGCATGCTGTTCCGCCCGAGCCCCCGTCAGAGCGACCTGATGATCGTCGCCGGCACGCTGTGCAACAAGATGGCGCCGGCGCTGCGCAAGGTCTACGACCAGATGGCCGAGCCGCGCTGGGTGCTGAGCATGGGCAGCTGCGCCAACGGCGGCGGTTACTACCACTACAGCTACTCCGTCGTGCGCGGCTGCGACCGCATCGTGCCGGTGGACGTCTACGTGCCCGGCTGCCCGCCCACCGCCGAGGCGCTGCTGTACGGCATCCTGCAGCTGCAGTCGAAGATCCGGCGCGAGAACACGATCGCACGCTGAGGACGAGATGAGCGACAGACTCGACCGGCTCGAAGCCGCGCTGAAGAGCGCGCTCGGCGACCGCCTGCAGGCCCTCAAGCGCGACCGCGGCGAGCTCACCGCGACGGTGCGCGCCGCCGACTCGCTCGAAGTCGCGCGCACGCTGCGCGACGACCCGGCGCTGAAGTTCGAGCAGCTGATCGACCTCGCCGGCGTCGACTACTCGACGTACAAGGACCAGCCGTGGGAGGGCCTGCGCTTCTGTGTCGTCTCGCACCTGCTGAGCCTCACGCACAACTGGCGGCTGCGGCTGAAGGTCTTCGCGCCCGACGACGAGCTGCCGCTCGTGCCCTCGCTCACCGGCGTGTGGGCGAGCGCGAACTGGTTCGAGCGCGAGGCGTTCGACTTGTTCGGCATCGTGTTCGAGGGCCACGAGGACCTGCGCCGCATCCTGACCGACTACGGCTTCATCGGCCACCCGATGCGCAAGGACTTCCCGGTCTCGGGCCACGTCGAGATGCGCTACGACCCCGAGCGGCGGCGCGTGATCTACCAGCCGGTGACGATCGAGCCGCGCGAGATCACGCCGCGCATCGTGCGCGAAGAACACTACGGCGGACTCCACTGAGCGCCATGGCCGAGATCAAGAACTACACGCTCAACTTCGGCCCGCAGCACCCGGCGGCGCACGGCGTGCTGCGCCTCGTGCTCGAGCTCGACGGCGAGGTGATCCAGCGCGCCGACCCGCACGTGGGCCTGCTGCACCGGGCCACCGAGAAGCTCGCCGAGACGAAGACGTACATCCAGTCGCTGCCGTACATGGACCGGCTCGACTACGTCTCGATGATGTGCAACGAGCACGCATACTGCCTGGCCATCGAGAAGCTGCTCGGCATCGAGGTGCCGCTGCGCGCGCAGTACATCCGCGTGATGTACGCCGAGATCACGCGGCTGCTGAACCACCTGATGTGGCTCGGCGCGCACGGGCTGGACTGCGGCGCGATGAACATCTTCATCTACTGCTTCCGCGAGCGCGAGGACCTGTTCGACATGTACGAGGCGGTGTCGGGCGCGCGCATGCACGCCGCGTACTTCCGCCCCGGTGGCGTCTACCGCGACCTGCCCGACCGCATGCCGCAGTACCAGCCGAGCA
>CALIDR010000043.1 GCA_938022295.1 uncultured Burkholderiaceae bacterium | reverse complement strand
GGCCGGCGCGAGCATCGGCAGTTCGTCGACCTGGCGCACGACGTCGTCGACGCGCGCGGTGAGCGTGGCGACGTCGACGCTGCCGGCCGCCGACAGGCGCTCGACGTCGCGCCCGATCGCGCGCCGCACGCGCTCCAGGCGCGGCTGGTTGAGCGCCGCCAGCCGCGCGTCGGCGTCGCGCAGCGTGCGCAGCAGCGGCTCGGTGCTGCCGGTGAGGGTCGCGAACTGGGTGGCCAGCCGCACCGCGGCGTCGAGGTCGGCGAGCACGTTGTCGTCGCGCGTTCGCGTGAGCGCCTGCAATGCTTCCTCGATCTGGCTGCGCTGGCTGGTCGTCTCGGCCAGGCGCGCGTCGAGCAGCGTCACGCGGGCCACGGCGTCGCGCGCCGCGTCCTGCGCCTGGTCGGCCAGCACGCGCGCCTCGGCGGCGGCGGTGCCGGCGTCCTGCTGGCGGCGCACCAGCTCCTGCTCGAGCCGCTGCACGCGCTGCTGCGCCTGCCAGGCGACGACGAGGCCCGCTGCGCCGAGGAGCAGCGCAGCGGCGACGACGGCCGCGACGAGACGCGGCGGCAGGCCCGCCGGCGGCGGCGCCGGCGGCTCGGCCGGTGGCGTCGGGGTCGGCGGTGCGGCGTTCGATGTCACGTTCGGAAGATTCTAGGGTTACCCCGATGTGCGTCGCGGTGCCCGGTCAACGCCGGCCGTCGGCGTGCGCGCCCCCGAAGTCCTCGAGCCGCCGCGGTTCGCGGCTGTTGAGACGCGGCACGGCGTCGGCCGTTCCGGCGGCCGGGCCCTGCACGGCAATCTGGTGCGGGCGCCGGTGAGGCCATCGGTGCGGCCGGCGTGCGCGTCCGCGGAATCGGCGCGCACGACGCCGGCACAGGCGGCGATGTCGCGGGCGCCGATCCGGCTCTGCCCGCCGCAGCGGTGCCAGGCGGCGTCACGCCTGCCGGCGGCGGAAGACGAGGCGGTCGGCCGTGGACGCGGCGGCGTCGAACGCGTAGCCGTCGTCGGCAAAGCGTTCGAGCTTCTTCGGCGTGTCGATGCGGTGGCGGATCGCGTGGCGCGCCATCGCGCCGCGGGCGCGCTTGGCGAAGAAGCTGATCACCTTGTACTGGCCGCCCTTCCAGTCCTCGAACACGCAGTCGATCACGCGTGCCTTCAGCGCCGGGCGCAAGGCGGCCTTCGCGTACTCCTGCGACGCGAGGTTGACGACGATCGGGTGCTCGTCGCCCTTCAGGCGCCGGTTCAGGTGCTCGGCGATCGCATCGCCCCAGAAGCCGTAGAGGTCCTCGGCGGCGTCGGTGTGCAGCTTGGTGCCCATCTCGAGCCGGTACGGCTGCATCAGGTCGAGCGGACGCAACGCGCCGTACAGCCCCGACAGGATCACCAGGTGCTGCTGCGCCCACTCGAAGTCGTCGAGCGTCAGCGTGCCGGCGTCGAGGCCGTCGTAGACGTCGCCGGCGAACGCGAGCACCGCCGGCTTGCTGTTCTTCGGCGTGAACGTCCGGCGCCACGCGCCGTAGCGCGCGACGTTGAGCTGCGCGAGCGGGTCCGACAGCGACATCAGCGACGCGACCTCGGCCGGCGTCTTCGCCTTCAGCACGTCGATCAGCGCCGCCGAGCGGGCGACGAATGGCGGCTTCGTCGCGCGTTCGAGCAGGGCGGGCGGCGTGGGGGTCTCGTAGTCGAGCGTCTTGGCGGGCGACAGCAGGTACAGCATGGGTCAGTCGTCGGTGCGGCCGCCGCGCGCCGAAGGCGGCAGGGCGCCGAGCGCGGCACGCCAGGTGCGGTGCGGGATGTGGTGGGTGAGGCGGTGGATCGCGCAGTCGACGAGCGCCGGGTGCACCTCGTGGCCCACGCCCTGCGCGACGTCGAGCGTGGCGTCGCCGTGCAGCACGCCGAGGTGCTCGAGCGTGCGCCGCGCCGCGGCCACCGGGTGCGCGGCGTCGGCGCTGCCGTGCAGGAAGTGCAGCGTCGTCAGCGCCGGCGCCTGTGCCGGCAGCGTGGCGTAGCCGCCGCCGAACGCGACGACGCGCCCGGCGATGCCGTCGTCGGCGCTCGCCGCCTCGAGCGCCAGCGTCGCGCCCTCGCCGAAGCCCACCAGCGCGGTGGCCTGCGGCGTGGCGCCCAGCCGCTGCTGCGCGTCGCGCACCCAGCGCGTGAAGCGCGGCAATGCTGCCGCGACGCGCGCGGCGAGGTCGTCGGCGGTGCCCGCCTCGGCCAGCCCCTGCTGCGGCAGCAGCAGCGCCGCCTGGGCGAACTCGTGGCGGAACGCGCGTGCCAGCGGCAGCATCGCCGCCGCGTCCTGGCCGCGGCCGTGCAGCAGGATCATCAGCTGCTCGGGGCGGCCGGTGGGCAGGAGTTCGATGTCGTCGTTCATCGGGAGCGCGCGGTGCGTGCGCCTACAGGTCGTGCGGTGCGAGTCCGGTGTGCTTGGCGATGCGGGCCAGCATCTTCGGTCCGATCTCGTCGCCGTCGTGGAACGCGAACACCACGTCGGGCCAGCCTTCGCGTGACAAGACCCGGTGCGAACCCGTCTGCCGCTTGACGCGCCACCCGAGGGCCTGCAACGAGGCCAGCACGCGCTTGGCCTTTGCCGCCGGCCACGACGTCATGCCGCCGTGAGCGAGATGCGGATGTCGGTCGGCTGCGCTTCACCGTGCTCGAGGCGGTCGGCCAGCACGCGCAAGGCCAGCACTTCGGCCCTGGCCATCGCCTCGGCCTGCGATGCGCCGTAGGCGAGCACGCCGGGCAGCTGCGGGACTTCGGCGAGCCAGCGGCCGTCGTCTTCGCGTTCGCATTCCAGCGTGAAGTTCATCGCGCGCCTCCGCCGCCGATTGTAGGAGCCGCCTGCCGCTGT
This sequence comes from uncultured Burkholderiaceae bacterium, assembly GCA_938022295.1. Classification (GTDB taxonomy): domain Bacteria; phylum Pseudomonadota; class Gammaproteobacteria; order Burkholderiales; family Burkholderiaceae_C; genus Calidifontimicrobium. Next base: position 6,659 of record CALIDR010000043.1, on the reverse strand, counting down.
CAGCGGAAGTCGCGGCTCCTCGCCGCCAGCCCCTGCAGCAGCGCCGTGTGGTCGACGAGCTTCTTCGCCACCAGGTGCATCACCTCGCCTTCGGCCTGCCACACGCCATAGACGGTGAGCAGCGAGGCGGCCAGCAGCGGCTTGCGCTGCCGCTCGACGACCTGCGGCCAGACGATGACGTTGACGGCGCCGGTCTCGTCCTCGAGCGTCACGAAGACGACACCTTTGGCCGTCTCGGGGCGCTGGCGGTGGGTGACGAGGCCGCTCGCGCGCGCGAGTTGGCCGTGGCGGTACCCGCGCAGCACGGCGGCCGGCTGCACACGGTACGCCGCGAGCTGCGCGCGCAGCAGCGCCACCGGGTGCGCGTGCAGGCTCAGGCCGAGCGCGCGGTAGTCGGCGAGCACGGTGTCGGCCGCGTCGGGGGCGGGCAGGGCGGCCGGCGCCTCGTGCGTGCGCGTGGCGCGCAGCATCGCGGTGGCGCGGGTGTCGACGCCGGCCACGACCCACGCGGCGTCGCGCCGGTGGCCGGCCAGCGGGCGCAGCGCGTCGGCGCGCGCGAGCGCGGCCAGCGCGTGGGCGTCGAGCCGGGCGCGGCGCGCCAGGTCCTCGACCGAGGCGAACGGCGCCTCGGCGCGCGCGGCCACCAGGCGCCGCGCCGCGTCCTCGGCCAGGCCCGCGACGCGGTTCAGGCCGAGGCGCACCGCGTGCAGGGGGCCCCCTTCGCCGTCGGGTTCGAGCGTCGTGTCCCAGTCGCTCACCGTCACGTCGACCGGCCGCACGCGCACGCCGTGCTCGCGCGCGTCGCGCACGAGCTGCGCCGGCGCGTAGAAGCCCATCGGCTGGCTGTTGAGCAGCGCGGCGAGGAAGGCGTCGGGGTGGTGGCACTTGAGCCACGCACTGACGTAGACCAGCAGCGCGAAGCTCGCCGCGTGGCTCTCGGGGAAGCCGTATTCGCCGAAGCCCTCGATCTGGCGGAAAATCGCCTCGGCGTAGTCGCGCGCGTAGCCCTTCGCGACCATGCGGCCCACCAGCCGCTCGTGGAACGGGCCCAGGCCGCCGCGGCGCTTCCACGCCGCCATCGCGCGGCGCAGTTGATCGGCCTCGCCGGGTGTGAAGTCGGCGGCGAGGATCGCGAGCTGCATCACCTGTTCCTGGAAGATCGGCACGCCGAGCGTGCGCTCGAGCGCCTGCTTCACCTCGGCGCTCGGGTACGTCACCGGCTCGTCGCCGCAGCGGCGGCGCAGGTACGGGTGCACCATGCCGCCCTGGATCGGCCCCGGGCGCACGATCGCGACCTCGATCACGAGGTCGTAGAAGTTCGCCGGCTTCAGCCGCGGCAGCATGCTCATCTGCGCGCGGCTCTCGACCTGGAACGTGCCGACGCTGTCGCCGCGCTGCAGCATCGCGTAGACGGCCGGGTCCTCGGCGGGCACGTCCTGCATCTCGAACGGTTTCCCGACCTTGGCGCCGACGAAGCCGAGCGCGCGGCGGATCGCGCTGAGCATGCCGAGCGCGAGCAGGTCGACCTTGATCAGGCCGAGCGCGTCGAGGTCGTCCTTGTCCCACTGGATCACGCTGCGCCCGTCCATCGCGGCGTTCTCCACCGGCACGAGGCGCGCGAGGTCGTCGCGCGCGATCACGAAGCCGCCGGGGTGCTGGCTGAGGTGGCGCGGAAAGCCGACGAGCTGCCGCGTGAGCTCGGCCCACAGGCGGCACACCGGCGCGTCGGGGTCGAAGCCGTGTTCGCGCAGGCGTTCGGCGTCGACGCCGCGGCCGTCCCACCACTGCTGGCTCTTGGCCACCGCGTCGATGCGGTCGAGGTCGATGCCGAGCGCGCGGCCGACGTCGCGCAGCGCGCTGCGTGGCCGGTACGAGATCACCACTGCGGTGAGTGCCGCGCGGTGCCGCCCGTACTTGCGGTAGACGTACTGGATGACCTCCTCGCGCCGCTGGTGCTCGAAGTCGACGTCGATGTCGGGCGGCTCGTGGCGCTCGGCGCTGACGAAGCGCTCGAACAGCAGGCTCATCCGCGCCGGGTCGACCTCGGTGACGCCGAGCGCGTAGCACACCGCCGAGTTGGCCGCGCTGCCGCGCCCCTGGCACAGGATGCCCTGCGCGCGCGCCCACTGCACGAGGTCGGCCACGGTGAGGAAGTACGGCTCGTAGCGCAGCCGGCCGATCAGCGCCAGCTCGTGCTCGACCTGCGCGCGCACCTTGGCCGGCGTGCCGTGCGGAAAGCGGCGCACGAGGCCTTCCTCGGTCAGCGCGCGCAGCCACGACGCGGGGGTGTGGCCTTCGGGCACGATCTCCTGCGGGTACTCGTAGCGCAGCTCGTCGAGCGAGAACGCGCAGCGCGCGGCGAGCCGCACCGTCGCCTCGAGCCACTCGGGGCGGTACAGCGCCGCCAGCCGCTGGCGCGGGCGCAGGTGCTGCTCGGCATTCGGCGCCAGCGCGAAGCCGCACTGCGCCACCGGCAGGCGCAGCCGCGTCGCGGTCAGCACGTCCTGCAGCGCCTTGCGCGAGCGCGCGTGCATCAGCACGTCGCCGGTGGCCACCACCGGCAGGCCGGTGAGCGCGGCCACGCGCTGCACCGTGTCGGCGAGCACGTCGTCGTGCGCGTGCAGCCGCTGCGGCAGCGCGAGCGCGGCGCGGCCGTCCACCCCATGGCCGAACCACGTCTTCAGCCACATCGCCTGCGCGAACACGGCCTCGAACGGCTGCGCGGCGTCGGCCACCAGCAGCGCGAGGCAGTCCGGCAGGCCGGCCAGCGTCGGCGCGTGCGGCACCCGGCCTTCGAGGTCGCTGCGGTACGCCGCGTACCGGCCCTTCGGCGCGCGCCGGCGCGCCACCGTGATCCACTGCGCGAGGTTGCCGTAGCCGCGGCGCGTCTGCGCGAGCAGCACGAGGCGCATGTCGGGCGTGTCGGCGCCGGCGGGCGCGGTGCTTTTCTTCGCGCCGGTGGCCGGTGCCGTGGCCGCGAGCCGCATCTCGGCGCCGACGATCAGGTGCAGGCCGACGCGTTTGGCTTCCGCGTGTGCGCGCACGACGCCGGCGAGCGAGCCCTCGTCGGTGATCGCCAGCGCCGCGTAGCCGAGCGCGTGCGCGCGCTGCACGAGCTCCTCCGGGTGCGACGCGCCGGTGAGGAAGCTGAAGTTGCTGCGGCAGTGCAGCTCGGCGTAGGCGGGGAGCATCGCATGAAGGGGCGACGGGTGCCGCGGCGCCACCGGGCCGCGGCACCGGGCGCGGTCAGCTCGCGAAGAACGGCGCCTCGAACCAGCGCTCGAGCGCCATGCCGCCGGTGCCGACGACCAGCGGCCGCACGCCGGGAAAGGCGGCGGCGAAGGCGTCGAGCCCCGACAAGCCGTCGCGCGCACGGCCGCCTTTGACCTCCAGCGCCCAGGTCTCGTCGCCGCGGCGCACGACGAAGTCGACCCTGCGCGCGCCTTCGCGCCAGTAGCGCAGCGTGCCGCTGCCGTGCGCTCCCGCGGGCAGCCAGGCCAGCAGCCGGGCGCCGACCGCGCTTTCCACCAGACGCCCCCACAGGGCCGGGTCGGCGCGCACGCGCGCGAAGCCGTAGCCCTCGTGCACCGCCAGCGCACCCATGAAGGCGGTGTCGAACACCTGCAGCTTCGGGCTCGACGCACGCTGCCGCACCGCCCGCCCCGCCTCCTTCTGCAGCCCGCCGACCAGGCCAGCGCCGGCGAGCAGGTCCAGGTAATGGGCGAGCGTGGTGGTGTTGCCCGCGTCCTGCAGCGTGCCGAGCATCTTGGTATGGCTCAGCACCTGGACGCTGTAGCGGCACGCGAGGTCGAACACGCGCCGCAGCAGCGCCGGCTTGTGCACCGGCGCCATCAGCAGCACGTCCTTGCCGATCGTCGTCTCCACCAGCGCGTCGCGCACGTAGTCTGCCCAGCGGCGCTCGTCGCCCGCCAGCGGGGCTGCGCCGGGGTAGCCGCCGAAGAACACGTACTGCTCCAGCGTGAAACCGAAGGCGTCGCGCATCTCGGCGAACGACCAGTGGGCCAGGCGCGTGACTTCGAAGCGGCCGGCCAGGCTCTCGGTCAGGCCGCGCTCGATCAGCAGCGGCGCCGGGCCCAGCACCACCACGCGCAGGTCGCGCCGCGCGCGGGTGTCTTCGTCCCACAGGCGCTTGACCTCGTCGGTCCAGCGCGGGATCTTCTGCACTTCGTCGAGCACGAGCACCGCCGTGCCATGGCGTGCTGCGAGCGTGCGGCCCTGCTCCCACTGCGCCGCCACCCACGACAGCGGCTGCAGGCCCGGGCTGTCGGCGCTGGCCGAATGCGCCGGCAGGTCGGGCAGGCACGCCAGCGCCTGGGCGACCATCGTCGTCTTGCCCACCTGCCGCGGGCCCGCCACCACCTGCAGGAAGCGCCGCGGCTCGCGCAGGCGGGCCACGAAAGCAGGCAGGGCGGAGCGTTCGATCACCGGCGCACCCATTTACTCACTGCATTGAGTAAAAGGAAGTCCCGGCCCTGGGGTGCGGACCGGTGATACCCGCCGCCAGCGCATCGAGCGGGCTGCGCGTGCCGCCCGCGGCCACCTTCAGCACGTGCGTGTAGATCATCGTCGTGCTCACGTCGCTGTGGCCGAGCAGTTCCTGCACGGTTCGTATATCGGTGCCCGACTGCAGCAGGTGCGTCGCGAACGAATGCCGCAGCGTGTGCGGCGTGGCCGGGCGTTCGATGCCGGCGGCGTGCACGGCACGCTTGAAGGCGCGCTGGAACGTCTGGTCGAACAGGTGGTGGCGCCGCTCGACGCCGGTGCGCGGGCATACCGAGTGCTCGGCTTGTGGAAACACCCAGAACCAGGCCCACGACGCACCGGCGCGCGGGTACTTGCGTTCGAGCGCGTCGGGCATCTGCACGCCGCCGCGTCCGGCGCGGGCGTCAGCCTCCCACAGCACGCGGGCGCGCTGCACCTGCTCGCGCAGACCGGGGGCGAGCGTGGCCGGCAGCATCACGACGCGGTCCTTGCCGCCCTTGCCGCTGCGCACGACGATGACACGGCGGTCGAACTCGACGTCCTTCACGCGCAGTTGCAGCGCCTCGGCGATGCGCATGCCGGTGCCGTAGAGCAGCTGTGCGAGCACGCGGTGGGTGCCCTCGAGCAGCGCCAGTACGGCCGCGACCTCGGCGGGCGACAGCACCACCGGCAGCCGCGGCTTGCGCTGCGGGCGGCCGATGGCGTCCATCCACGGAAGCTGCTGGCCGAGCACCTGCTGGTACAGGAACAGCAGCGCCGACAGCGCCTGCCGGTGGGTCGAGACCGACACACCCCGCTCGTTCGACAGCCAGGACAGAAACGCCTCCACCTGCGGCCCGCCCATCTCGCGCGGGTGGCGCCTGCCGTGGAAGCGCACGAACGCGCGGACCCAGTGGACGTAGGCCTCTTCGGTCCGTAAGCTGTAGTGCAGGTAGCGCACACGCTCGCGAACCTGGTCCAGCAGGCGAGGCGCACCGGGCGGCGCAACGGGAGGGGGCAGCATGGCGGGGCGAATACTGTATGGACGTACAGCATAGGACGCCGGCGCCGCCGATGCAAGGCCCCGACAACGCCGCCGCCGGGGCTTCAGCACTGCGCCCCTATCCGGATATGGGCGCGATACTGCGCCACTATCCGGTTAGTGGCGCAGGTTTGCGCCCGAGAACACGTTAGGCCGCAACACAGCGGAGGTCGTGCACGCACGGAGGAACCATGAACGTATTGTTTAAGCCGCACAACTACAGCACCGTCTCGCCATATCTCATCGTCAATGATGCGGGTGCAACCATAGACTTCCTGAAGCGAGTCTTCGGCGCGATCGAATTGCGGAGATTCCCTGATGACTCCGGCAAACTCATGCACGCCGAGGTTCGCATCGACGACACCGTCCTAATGCTTGCCGATCCGGCACCGCCTGATTGGCAGCCCACCTCTTCCTATGTGCACATCTACGTCCCGGACGTGGACGCGACCTATCGAAAGGCGCTCGCAGCCGGAGCGATCTCGGTGCAGGAGCCAGTCAAGAAGCAGGATGAAGACAAACGGGGCGGGGTCCAGGATGCTGGAGGCACCACATGGTGGATCGCCACAAAAGTCGAGTAGCTCAACCTCCGTATTTCAACAAAGGCTCTACAGCAAACGGCCTAACAACCGGTTGCAGCGGACGGCGCTGCGCGCCGCCGCTGAACCGGAGCGTTAGGCATCACAAACCAGTCATGCGCACCGCCTACCTCCCCATCTTCGTATTTATCCTAGCCTCTCTCGTAGGTTGCGGCGGTCAGAGTACGCCCCCGCCAGCAGCGCAGGCTCCAGCAGCCGCTACAGCTGAACAAGTTGACGAACTGCGGAAAAGCATATCTCGCCTGCAGATGGAAGCCTTCTTTCTGAAGTCTCGCGTCGAAGCACTTGAGTCTGGCGAAGCGACTGCCAGCACCGAAGAACAAGGCTATGACATCGCCAGAACGAAGTTTGGGCCGTTTACGGTATCAACGAGAGGCGTTACACCGTATCTTGATGGATTCAAAGTTAAGTTGAGAGTCGGAAATTTGACAAACGCTGATTTCAATGGAGCCAAGCTTAAGCTTGGCTGGGGACCGCCGTACGACGGAAACAACTACGAAGAATGGGAGAAGGCTCAAAAGAAGAAAGAGGCGAAC
>CALIDR010000042.1 GCA_938022295.1 uncultured Burkholderiaceae bacterium | reverse complement strand
GCGCCGCCGCGGCAGGCCGCGTCGCCGCCAGGCACAGGCCGAACGCCCACGCGGTGGGCAGCAGGAAGTGCAGGTACCACAGCGGGTACTCGAGCAGGCTGTGCGCGCCGACCAGCAGCAGCATCACGGCGAGAGCGCGCGCCGCCACGTCGCCGCGGGCGAAGGCCGCGCGCACGGCGCGCCACAGCGCCAGCGCCAGCAGCGCCGTCAGCAGCGCCGCCAGCGGCAGCCCGAGTTCGACCGCGAAGTGCAGCGGCAGCAGGTGCGCGTGGTCGAAGAACGCCGTCGGCCGGTCGGGAAACGGCGTCAGCGTCCACGCGAAGTTGAAGCGGCCGAAGCCCACGCCCGTCCAAGGGTGCATCGCGACCAGCGCCAGCGCGTTGGACCAGATCGCCAGCCGCGAGCTCGACAGGTCGCCTTCCAGACCGCGCGTGGCCGCGCCGACCGGCGCCAGCCCGAAGTGCCCCGCCAGCGCGAAGCCGGCCCAGGCGAGCGCGTACACCAGCGGCGCGGCCACCAGCAGCGCGCGCGCGAAGCGGCCGAGCCGGCGGTCGAGCACGCCCCACAGCGCGAGCGCGACGGTGCCGAGCGCCCCGGTGCGCGAGCCGCTGAGCTCGACCGCGACGACGGCGAGCACGACCGCGGCGACGCCCGCGCCGCGCGGCAGCCGCCCGCGCTCGACCAGCGGCACGACGGCGACGACGGCCCACAGCAGCAGCGTGGCGAGGTGGTTGGGCTGGCGCAGGTTGCCCACTGCGCGCCCGGGCAGCGGCGTGCGTGCGAGCCAAGTGCCGTCGGCCCACGCGGGCACGAACACCTGCACGACGGCGGCGACGGCGCCGAACGCGCCGGCGACCACGAGGCCGGCGAGAAACCCGTCGCGCACCGCCGCGTCGTGCGCCGCCGCCGCGCCGGCCACGAGCACGACGGCCGCGGCGACGGCGGCCAGCGACGGCGGCCCGGCCAGACTGACCGGCAGCGCCCCGGTCGCACCTGCAAGCAGCGCTGCGCCGGCCACCACGCCCAGCACCGCGAGCAGCGGCCAGGCGACCCCCCATTCGCCCTCGGCCGGCGCGGCGCGCACGCGCCAGGCCGCCCAGACGGCGACGGCCAGGCCCCAGGCGCCGAGCGCCGTCGCCTGGGGGTAGAACGTCGTCACCGGCGGCGTGCTCGACGCCACCAGCGTCGGCAGCGCGACGGCCACGCCGGCCAGCGCGGCCGCGGCACGCGCCGCGGCCGGTCGGGCGAAGGCACGCGCCGCTTCAGCGCGATCGACGGGGGGCTGGGCGGGAGTCACGGGCCGCTGCGGATTGTCTCCCTCGGCCCGCGGCGGGCGCCGCGGGCCGCGATGCGCCGGCCGTCGTCAATTGCGCCACGATCGGGCGGCAGTTCGCACCTTCGCGACCACGCCGGCGCGGACATCATCGGGCCACCGGAGCTTCACGCCGCGTGCCGCCATGTTCTCGTCGCTTTCTGCCGGGTCCGGCATCCTCCTGATCGGGCTCGTGCTGGCCGGCGTCGTCGGCGTCGCGCTGTGGTTCGCGCGCAGCCGGCGCCGGCCGCGCGTCGAGGCGCCGCCCGTCGCGCCGCCGGCCGCGCCGCCGGTCGACCTCACCGCCGCCGAGGCCCGCGTCGGCCAACCTGCCGCTGCCGAGACCGGGATCGCGGCGCCCGACGCCGTCGCCCCGCCGGTGACGCCGCCGGCGCCCGAGCCCGTCGCCGGGCAGGCGGCAGACCTCGTCGATGCCGTGCGCGCCACGCCGGCCGAACCGGAACCCGAACCCGTCGCGGAGCCGGTGGCCGAAGCCGTCGCGGAACCCGCGGCCGAGGCGGTCGCCGAACCGGCACCCGAGGCCGACACTTTCGATCTGGCAGCGTCGACGGACACCGTCGCCGCCATCGAGCCGGCGACGCCGCCCGACGCCGCGCCGACCGGCGAGGCCACGCCCCCGCGCGCCCCGATCGAGGCGCTGGCCGACGGCACCGACGCCGCGCCCGCCACGCCCGCCCCGCTCGACCTCGAACTGCCGACGCCGGCGGTCGACATCGACGTGGCCGCCCTCGACGTCGCGCCGCCGCTGGCCGAGCCATGGCCCGCCGCGGCGTTCGTCGACGCCACGGCGGCGGGGGTCGGCGTCGACCTCGACGTCGGCGAGCCGCTGGCGGCGTCCGCGCCAGTGGACGAGGAGTGGGCGCCGGCACCGCCGGCGTCGGAGACGGCCGCGCCGCGAGCCGACGCGGCCGGCGTCGACGTCGACCTCGGCATCGCGATCGACCTCGACCTGTCGGCCGCGGCGCCGCCGCCCCTCGCGCCCGTCGACGCCGCGCCTGCCGCAGCGCCGGTCGCCGAGGGGCCGGCCGCGCCGGCGCAGCCGCCGGCGATCCCGCCGCTGCTGCTGATGGTCGACGACTCGGCCGTCGTGCGGGCGCGCATGCGCAAACTCCTCGACGGCGCCGGCCACCGCGTCGAGCTCGCGCGCGACGGCCGCGAAGCTCTCGCGATGCTGACCAGCGGCCGCTACGCGCTGATGATCACCGACCTCGAGATGCCGACGATGAACGGCTTCGAGCTGATCGCCGCCGCCAACGCGCTGCACGGCGCCGAGGACATGCCGATCGTCGCCATCTCGGGTCACGACGACGCCCACCTGCGCCTGCAGGGCCTGCGCGGCGTGCGCGGGCTGTTCAAGAAGCCGTGGAACGACGCCGAGCTGCTCGCCCACCTCGACGCGCTGCTCGCCGAGCCGCGCCCGGCGCGCCCGCAGGCCGATGCGGCGGCCGCCGCCGAGACGGTGCCCGCGGTGCCGGCGACGAGCCCCTGACCCATTCCCCCGGAGCATCGCGATGATCACCACGCCGGTGGCCCTGACGTCGCAGGCGGTCGAGTTGCTGAACGGCGTCCTGCTGCCGGCGGTGCTCGTCGTGCCGCTCGTCGTGCTGGTCGCGGCGCTGATCGGCCACCGCGCCGACGACGACGCGCGTGGCGAAGCCGCGCCGCGCGCCCGGCCCGCCGTCGCCGCGCCGCCGCCGGCGGTGCTCGTCGTGGACGACTCGGCCGTCGTGCGCGCGCGGCTGCGCAAGCTGCTCGAAGGCGCGGGATACCGCGTCGAGGTCGCCGCCGACGGCCGCGAGGCGCTCGCCGTGCTGGCCGGCCGGCGCTTCGCGGTGCTCGTCACCGACCTCGAGATGCCGACGATGGACGGCTTCGAGCTGATCGCCGCCGTCGGCGGCATGCTCGAGACCGAAGACCTGCCGATCGTCGCGATCACCGGCCACGACGACCTGCACGCCCGCGTCCACGCGCTGCAGGGCCTGTACGGCCTGTTCCGCAAGCCGTGGAACGACCGCGAGCTGCTCGCGCGCATCGCCACGCTCGCCGCGCTGCCGCGGCGCCCGGCCGCCGCGCGCGCGACGGCGGCGCCGGTGAACTGACCCGCGTCAGGACTTGCGGGTGTCGAAGGCGTCGCGCAGCGCGTCGCCGATGAACGTCAGCAGCAGCATCGTCAGCACGAGCACGACGAAGGTGGGCACGATGATCCACCACGCGTCGAGGTTGTTCTTGCCCTGGCGCAGCAGGTCGCCGAGCGAGGGCACCGACGGCGGCACGCCGAGGCCGAGGAAGTCCAGCGACGTCAGCGCGACGATCGCCCCGCTCATGCGGAACGGCAGAAACGTGATCACCGGCGTCATCGAGTTCGGCAGCACGTGGCGCCAGATGATCTGGCCGTTGGTGAGCCCGAGCGCCCGCGCCGCCTTGACGAACTCGAGCGAGCGGTTGCGCAGGAACTCGGCGCGCACGTAGTCCGACAGGCCCATCCAGCCCCACAGGCTCAGCAGCACGAGCAGCAGCAGCAGCGAGGGCTCGAAGATGCTCGCGAAGATGATCAGCAGGTACAGCTCGGGCACCGCGGCCCAGATCTCGATCAGGCGCTGCAGCGTGAGGTCGATGCGGCCGCCGAAGTAGCCCATCAGCGCGCCGGCGGCGATGCCGATCGCGGTGCCGGTGATCGTCAGCGCCAGCGCGAACCAGATGCTGACGCGGAATCCGTACAGCAGCCGCGCGATCATGTCGCGGCCGTTGGCGTCGGTGCCGAGCCAGTTGTCGGCCGACGGCGCCGCGGGGTCGATCTTGGTCGTGAAGTAGTTGCTGCTGTCGGCGCCGTGCCGGTTGAGCGTGAACAGCGCCCAGTTGCCGGGCCTGGCGAACTGCTCGGCGATGAACGGGTCGGTCCAGTCGGTGGGCGTGCCGAAGTCGCCGCCGAACGTCGTCTCGGGGTGGTTCTTGAACAGCGGAAAGTACGTCGTGCCCTCGTAGTGGGCGACGAGCGGGCGGTCGTTGCTGATCAGCTCGGCGAACGTCGAGACGACGAGCAGGGCGACGAACACCCACAGCGACACGACGCCGAGGCGGTTGCGCCGGAAGCGTGCCCACGCGCGCTGGTTCGGCGACATCGGCTTGACGGCCGCGAGCGCCGGTGGGCCGGCCTCGGGCGCGGCGACGGGGGGCAGCACGGCGCTCATCCGTCTGCCCTCAGCGACCGACGCTGCCGAACTGCACGCGCGGGTCGATCACGACGTACAGGATGTCGGAGACGAGCTTGACCACCAGCGCGATCAGCGTGAACAGATAGAGCGACCCGAGCACGACCGGGTAGTCGCGCCGCACGACCGACTCGTAGCCGAGCAGCCCCAGGCCGTCGAGCGAGAACAGCGTCTCGATCAGCACCGAGCCGGCGAAGAACGCGCCGACGAACGCCGCCGGGAAGCCGGTCACGAGCGGGATCAGCGCGTTGCGGAACACGTGCTTCCACAGCACGCGCTTCTCCGAGAGCCCCTTGGCGCGCGCGACCAGCACGTACTGCTTGCGCATCTCCTCGACGAACGTGTTCTTCGTCAGCAGCGTCGTCACCGCGAAGCTGCCGATCACGAAGCACGTCAGCGGCAGCGCGAGGTGCCAGAAGTAGTCGACGATGCGCATCGGCCAGCTGAGTTCGTCCCAGTTGTCCGAAGTCAGGCCGCGCAGCGGGAACCAGTCGAGGTAGGTGCCGCCGGCGAACAGCACGATCAGCAGCACGCCGAGCACGAAGCCGGGGATCGCGAAGCCGATCAGCACGACGAGCGAGGTCAGCGCGTCGAAACGCGAGCCCTCGCGCACCGCCTTGGCGATGCCCAGCGGCAGCGAGATCAGATACGAGATCACGAACGTCCACAGCCCGAGGCTGATCGACACCGGCAGCTTCTCCTTGATCAGGTCCCACACCGGCTTGTTGTGCAGGAAGCTCGTGCCCAGGTCGAAGCGCAGGAACGACGCCAGCATGTCGAGGTAGCGCTCGTGCCAGGGCTTGTCGAAGCCGTAGAGCTTCTTCAGCTCCTCGATCTGGCGCGCGTCGCTGTCGCGCCCGGCCTTGTACAGGCCGCCGTCGCCGCCGCCGACGGTGCCAGCCTCGGCCAGCAGCTGCTCGATGGGCCCGCCGGGCACGAACTGGATCACGACGAACGTGATCGTCAGCGCCCCGAGCAGCGTCGGGATCATCAGCAGCAGGCGCTTGACGACGTAGCCGAGCATCTCAGCGTCGCCGGCCGCCCGGCAGCGTATCGTCGGCCCACCACGCGGTGACGGCCCACGCGGGGTTCTCCGACAGCGCGCTCTCGAGCGTGAAGTACTTCGGCCGCACCGCGGGCAGCCCGAAGCGGTTCCAGTAGCTCGCCTTCTCGTCGGCGGCGTAGAGGTCGGGCACCTGCCAGGCGCTCCACATCACGACGCGGTCGAACGCCCGCGCGGCGGTGCGCAGCTCGTCGAGCGTTCGGGCGCGCCCCATCACCTCGAGCAGGTGGTCCACCGCGCGGCTCCTGACACCGCGGAAGTTGTTGCTGCCGGGCTCGTTGGCGCCGGCGCTGCCGTACAGCGTGACGAGCGAGGCGACGTTGGGCAGCTTGAAGTCGCCCTCGACGATCGTGATCATGTCGAAGTCGAACGTCTCCAGGCGCCGGCGGTACAGCGCGAAGTCGACGTTGCGCACCCTGAGCTCGATGCCGAGCTTGCGCAGGTTCAGCTCCCAGTCCGGCAGGCGGTTGCCTTCGCCCGGGGCGAGGTACTCGATCGTGAACGCCTCGCCGGCGGCGTTGCGCAGCTTGCCGTCGGCAGCGAGCGTCCAGCCGGCCTCGGCGAGCAGCGCCTTGGCCTTCAGCAGGTTCGCGCGCAGCCGCGCCGGGGTGCCGCCGGTGGTGGGCGCGCGATAAGCGGGGCCGAAGACCTCGGGCGACAGCTCGTCGCGGAACGGCTCGAGCAGCGCGAGCTCGGCCGCGCTCGGCGGCCCCTCGGCGGCGAACTCGGAGTTGTTGAACACGCTCTCGGCGCGCTTGAACAGGCGCAGCCGGTTCAGGGTGTCGAAGTCGTAGGTGTAGTCGAGCGCGCGGCGCACGCGGATGTCCTGGAACTTGGGGCGCCGCAGGTTCAGGTAGTACGACTGCAGGCCCTGACCGACCTGGGTCTCGAACAGGTCCTTCAGGATGCGGCCGTCGTCCCACTTCGGCCCCTTGTGCTGGCGCACCCAGCTGCGCCCGCCGTACTCCTTGAAGATGTCGAACTCGCCGGCCTTGAACGCCTCGCGGGCGACCGCCTGGTCGCGGTAGTAGCGGTAGACGACGCGGTCGAAGTTGAAGAAGCCGCGGCGCACGCCGAGGTCGCGCCCCCAGTAGTTCGGGTCGCGGACGAAGTCGATGCGCCGGCCGCCGTCGGCGCGCGCGATCGTGTACGGGCCGCTCGTGATCGGGTACTCGGTGACGATCTCGTCGAAGCGCTTCGCGCTGCCGTCGGGCTGCCGGCCCCAGGCGCGCGAGAACACCGCGAGGCCGCCGACGGTGAACACGGCGTCGGCCGTCTTCTCGTTCAGGTCGAAGCGGACCGTGCGCCGGTCGAGCACCGTCACCCGCTCGACGACGGCCAGCGTCTGGCGCAGCCCCGGCGCCGCGTGGGGGCCCGACTGCATCTCGAAGCTGTGGCGCACGTCGTCGGCGGTCACCGGCTCGCCGTTCGTGAAGCGCGCCTGCGGATGCAGCCGGAACGCGACCCACGAGCGGTCGGCGGCCACCGCGATTTCCTCGGCGAGCAGGCCGTACATCGTCTGCGGCTCGTCGCCCGACATCACGGCCAGCGACTCGAACATGAAGATCGACAGCCCCGCCGGCGCGTTGCCGCGGATCGTGAACGGGTTGAACTTGTCGAAGCTGGTGCGGCGGTCCGGGTTGCGCAGGAACAGCGTGCCGCCCTTCGGCGCGTCGGGGTTGACGTACTCGAAGTGGGCGAAGCCGCGCGGGTACTTCGGCTCGCCGAACGACGCGTAGGCGTGCTGCCAGCGCGGCGGCTCGTCGGCCCGCGCCGGCAGCCACGCCAGCGCGAGCAGCCAGACGAGCACCGCCCACGCCGCCGGCGCGGCGCGACGTGACGCCATCGACCCGCGCGGCGGCAACGCTCAGCCTTCGCTCGCGCCACCGGCGCGGCCGCCGCCGGCGGCCGGGCGCAGCAGCGATCGGCAGGTGGCCTGCGCGCCGCCTTCGGCGCTCACCTTCGCGCAGTCGCGGTCGAGCTGCGCCTGCAGGCGCGCCATCGTGGCGCGCTGGCGGCCGTCGCCGTTCCACTCGTGCAGCCGGCGTCCGGCGCGCTGCAGCGATCGCGCGCTGCGGTCGTAGAACCCGCCGGGGTCCTGCACCGCCTCGCCGACGAGCTGGCGGAACACGGCCTCGATGCGCGCGGCGTCCCGCGGCGCGAGTTCGACCAGCGCCTCGAGGTGGCTGGCGCCCCACTGCAGCCGCGTCGCCGGCCCCTTCGACTGCTGCCACGCGAGCTCGGACCAGCGCAGCGCCTCGGCGGTGTCGCCGCGGCGCCTGGCATTGCCGGCGAGCTGGCTCATCAGGTAGTACGGCGCGTGGCTGCGCTCGAGGTTGGCCTTCAGCAGCGCGTCCGACTCGGCCCCGAGGCCGGCGCGGCCGAGCGTCCACGCGGCAGCGGTGATCACCGCCTGCCGCTCGTAGCCGTCGGTGATCTCGCGGTCGGCGCGCGCGACCTGCTCGCGCAGCTCGGCCAGCAGCGCCGGCGGCAGCTTGTCGAGCGCGCCGGCATGCTCCGGCGGCAGTGCCACACGCGCGAGTTCGACGCGCGCGCCGAGCGCCGACAGGCGGTCGACGCGCGACAGCGTCGCATCGGCGGCGAGCCGCTGCAGCGCGGCGTCGTAACGCGGGGCGAGCGCGTCGCGCTCGGCGCTGCCCTCGTCGCTGAGCGCGCGCACGATGCGCGCCGGGTACAGCACGAGCAGGTCGGCCTGCCGGCGCGCGGCCGCCGGGTCGCCGAGCAGGCGCAGCACGCGCGCGCGCAGCACATCGTCGGCGGCGATGCCGTTGCCGTCGTCGCTCGCCGCCAGCGCCTGCAGCCACAGGCGGTCGGCGAGCAC
>CALIDR010000041.1 GCA_938022295.1 uncultured Burkholderiaceae bacterium | reverse complement strand
ACGTCGCGCCCGCGCACCGGGCCGCATGCCATGTGGCAGAGTCCGTGCTGCGTCACGTCCCCGCCACCGCCTGACACGCCTCACAGACAGGAGCCGACGATGAACCTGCGCCGCCGCACCGTGAACCAGCTCGCCGTCGCGGGCGCCCTCGCGCCGTTCGCCTTCGCCACCGACGCCCAGGCGCAGGCGCGGCGCAACGCCGCCGTGATCGGCATGGTGCTCGAGCCGCCGGGGCTCGATCCGACCACGGCGCCGGCGGCGGCGATCGGCGAGATCGTCCACTACAACGTGCTCGAAGGGCTGACGAAGATCAACGTCGACGGCCGCGTCGCGCCGCTGCTCGCCGAGAGCTGGACGATGGACCCCGACGGCCGGCTGTACACGTTCAGGCTCCGGCGCGGCGTCGTGTTCCAGGACGGCGAGCCGTTCGACAGCGCCGCCGTCAGGTTCAGCTTCGAGCGCGCGAAGGCCGAGGGCAGCACGAACAAGGCCAAGAAGGCGGTTTTCGACAACATCAGCAGCATCGCCACGCCCGACGCGCACACGGTGATCCTGACGCTGAACAACGCCGACGGGAACTTCCTGTTCCGCATGGGCGAGAACACGGCGGTGATCCTGTCGCCCAAGAGCGCGGCGACGACGGCCACCCAGCCGGTGGGCACCGGCCCCTATCGCTTCGGCGAGTGGAAGAAGGGCTCCGAGGTCTCGCTCGTCAAGTGGGACGGCTACCGCGACGCGCGCAGCGCCGCGCTGCAGCGCGTCGTGTTCCGCTTCGTCAACGACCCGGCGGCGCAGGTCGCGGCGCTGCTGGCCGGCGACATCGACGGCATGCCGCGCTTCGGCGCGCTGCAGAGCCTCAGGCAGTTCCAGGGCGACCGCCGCTTCACGGTCGAGATCGGCAGCACGGCCGGCAAGGGCATCATGACGATCAACAACAAGCGCAAGCCCTTCGACGACGTGCGCGTGCGCCGCGCGCTCGCGCACGCGATCGACCGCCAGGCGTTCATCGACGGCGTGCTCGAGGGCCTGGGCAAGCCGATCGGCAGCCACTTCGCGCCCACCGACGCCGGCTACGTCGACCTGACCGGGATGTACCCGTTCGACCCCGACCGCTCGCGCGCGCTGCTGCGCGAGGCGGGCGTGGCCACGCCGCTGAACGTGACGCTGACGCTGCCGCCGCCGCAGTACGCGCGCAAGGGCGGCGAGGTGGTGGCCGCGATGCTGGCCAAGGTCGGCGTGAACGCCAAGCTCGAGAACGTCGAGTGGGCGCAGTGGCTGTCGGGCCCGTTCAAGGGCAACTTCGACCTCACGATCATCAACCACGTCGAGCCGCTGGACTACATGCAGTACGCCAACCCCGACTACTACTGGGGCTACAGCAACCCGGCGTTCAACGCGCTGGCCGCGCAGCACGCGGCGGCCACCGCGCCGGCCACGCGCCAGCGCCTGTTCGCCGAACTGCAGCGCAAGATCGCCGAGGACTGCGTCAACGTCTTCATCTTCAACCCGGCGCAGGTCGCGGTGGCGCGGCGCGGGCTGCGCGGGCTGTGGGCGAGTTCGCCGATCTTCGCCAACGACATGGCCGCGGTGAGCTGGGCCGGGGCAGCCGCTTGACCGCGGCGCCGGGGCTGCACGCGCTCGACGCGACGGCGCTCGCGCAGGCGTACCGGCGCGGCGAGCTGTCGCCGCTGGACGTCGCGCGCGACGTGATCGCGCACGTCGAGCGCTGCGAGCCGCAGCTGCACGCGCTCTACGCGTTCGACGCCGACGCGGTGCTCGCCGCGGCGCGGGCCAGCGAGGCGCGCTGGCGCACCGGCCGGCCGCTGTCGCCGCTGGACGGCGTGCCGTGCACGGTCAAGGAGAACGTGGCCACGCGCGGCACGCCGGTGCCGCTGGGCAGCGCGGCCACCGAGCTCGTGCCGGCGGCCGACGACGCGCCGCCCGCGGCAAGGCTGCGCGAGGCCGGCTGCGTGCTGCTCGCCAAGACGACGATGCCCGACTACGGCATGCTGTCGTCGGGGCTGTCGAGCTTCCACCCGCTCACGCGCAACCCCTGGCACCTGCGGCTGAACCCGGGCGGCTCGTCGGCCGGCGCGGCCGCCGCGGCAGCGGCCGGCTACGGGCCGCTGCACCTGGGCACCGACATCGGCGGCTCGATCCGCCTGCCCGCGGGGTGGTGCGGCGTCGTCGGCTTCAAGCCGAGCCTGGGCCGGGTGCCGATCCACCCGCCCTACGTCGGCCGCGTCGCCGGCCCGATCACGCGCAGCGTCGACGACGCGGCGGCGATGATGGCCGTGCTCGCGCAGCCCGACGCGCGCGACGCCACCAGCCTGCCGCCGCAGGCGATCGACTGGGCCATGGTCGGGCGCGAGCCGCTGGACCTGCGCGGCCTGCGCATCGGCCTGTGGACCGACGCCGGCTGGGGCCTGCCGGTCGACGCCGAGATCGCCGCCGCCGTCGAACGGGCCGCACGCGCCTTCGCGGCCGCCGGCGCCGTCGTCGAGCCGGTGCCGCCGTTCGCCACTCGCGAGATGGCCGACGGCATCGACCGCTTCTGGCGCATGCGCTTCCACCTCGACTTCGTGCGCCTGTCGGCCGAGCGCCGCGCGCGCATCCTGCCCTACATCCGCGACTGGGTCGCGCCGGCGGCGGGCTTCAGCGCCGAGCAGGTGTTCCACGGCTTCAGCCAGATCGGCGCGCTGCGTGACGCGACGGTGGCCGCCACCGCGCGCTTCGACGCCGTGCTGTCGCCCGTCGCCCCGTGCCCGACGTTCGCCGCCGACGCGCCCGGGCCGACGGCCGACCCGCAGCGCCCGTTCGAGCACATCGCCTTCACGCTGCCGTTCAACATGAGCGAGCAGCCGGCGATCGCCGTTCCGGCGGGGGTCACGCGCGCCGGAATGCCGGTCGGCTTGCAGATCGCCGGCCGGCGCCACGACGACCTCGGCGTGCTGCGCGTGGCGCGGGCGTGGGAGCGGCTGCGCCCGCCGCTGCCGCCCTGGCCGGCGCCGCAGGGCTGACCGTCACGCGCGAGCGGTTAGAGTCCGCGCGATGCGACCGAGCAGCGACGAGCGCGGCAACCCGGTGTCGACCACGAGCGTGGCCGCGCGCGACGCCGCCGAGCGCGCGCTCGCGCGCCTGATGTCGTTCGACGACGCGCTGCTGGCCGACCTCGACGCCGCGATCGCCGCCGACCCCGGCTGGGCGCTGCCGCACGCGATGAAGGCCGGCTTCGTGCTCGGCCTCACCGACCCGGCGCGCCTGGGCGACGCGGCGCGGCACCTCGCCGCCGCGCACGACGGCACGCGCGAGCCGACGCCGCGCGAACGCGCGCACCTGGCCGCGCTCGCGCACGGCGCCGAAGGGCGCTGGCACCAGGCCTGCCGCGTGTGGGACGAGCTGCTGCTCGAGCACCCGCGCGACGCGCTCGCGCTGCAGTGGGCGCACCAGTGGGACTTCCACCGCGGCGACGCCCACCACCTGCGCGCCCGGCCGGCGCGCGTGCTGCCCGAGTGGGACGAGGCCGACCCGCTGTACCCGCACGTGCTCGCGCTGCACGCCTTCGGGCTCGAGGAGAACCACCTCTACGCCGCCGCCGAGGACGCCGCGCGGCGCGCGCTGGCGCTCGACGCGCGCGTGCCGTGGGCGGTGCACGCGGTCGTGCACGTGATGGAGATGCAGGGCCGCTTCGAGGACGGCGCGGCGTGGCTGCGCCAGCACCAGCCGGCGTGGACAGACGGCCACGGCTTCGCGACCCACCTGTGGTGGCACGTCGGGCTGTTCCGCCTCGAGGCGCTCGACACCGCCGGCGTGCTGCGCATCGTCGACGCCCACCTGTCGAACGACGTGCTGCGCACCACGCTGCAGCGCGTCGACGCCGCGGCGCTGCTGTGGCGGCTGCACCTGCTCGGCGTCGAGGTCGACGGCTGCTGCCGCGACCTCGTCGCCGGCTGGCCGCTCGCCGACGCCGACGCCGGTCACCACGCGTTCAACGACGTGCACGTGCTGCTCGCGCGGCTCGGCGCGCGCGACGTCGCCGGCGCCGAGCACTGGCTCGCCTGCTGCGCCGCGCGCGCGCTCGGCAGCGCCGACGACGCCGCGCGCGCCAACCACGCGCCGGCGCGCGACGTCGGCCTGCCGCTGATGCGCGGCCTCGTCGCATTCGCGCGCGGCGACTTCGACGCCGCCGCGACGGCGATCCACCCCTTGCGCGCGACGGCGCAGGCGCTGGGCGGCACCCACGCGCAGCGCGATCTGATCGACCAGACGCTGCTCGCCGCCGCCGCGCAGGCGACGTCGCGGCCGGCGAAGGCGATCGGCCGCGCGCTGCTCAACGAGCGGCTGCTCGCCAAGCCGGCCACGCCGCTGACGCGGCACTGGGCGCAGCAGCTCGGCCTGGCCGAGCGCGCGCTCGCGCGCAGCGCCTGAAGGGCGCCTCGGCGATGGAGCCCCGCGACCGCCGCCCATGGTGGATCACCTCCCGCGCCGCCGACGACCCGAAGCGCCGCGAGCGCGACGCGCGCGTGCGCTCGCTCGACGAGCGCATCGGCGAGTGCGTGGCGCAGGCGCTGGCCAGCGGCGAGCTGCAGCGCAGCACCGCGTGGGGCCGGCCGCTGCCCGACGACGGCTACTTCGACGCCCCGCCCGAGCTGCGGCTGGCGTTCAAGGTGCTGCAGAACGCAGGCCACGTGCCGGCCGAAGTCGAGCTGATGCAGGAGCTGCAGCGCTGGCGCGACCGGCTCGCCGCGCTCGCCGCCGACGGCGCCGAGGCGCGGGCGCTGCGCGAGCGCATCGCCGAGCGCGAGCTGCTGATCCGCCTGCGCGTCGAGCGGCTGGGGCGCACGCTGTCGCTGTGACGACCGGGGCGTGCGCGCCAGCTTGACGCGGCTCAGCCGCCGAGCGGGTTGATCACGCCCGCGGCCGGGATGTCGCCCTGGCCCTTCTTCGACTCGACGAAGCGAAGCAGGTCGGCCATCGTGAAGCGGCCGGGCGCGTCCGACGGCAGGCGTGGTGCCGCCTGCGGCTGCACGAGCACGCTCTCCGGGTCGCGCCGCAGCAGGCCGGCGAACACCTCGGCGACGATCGTGCCGCCCACCGGGCCGAGGCGCGCGCCGCCGGTCAGCGCCTCGGCCTCCTTCAGCACGTAGAACCACAGCGGCGTGCTGCGCTGCAGGCTCGGGAAGCGCGTCACGACGTCGCCGCCGGCGCCGGTCTGCAGCTGGTCGGGCGTGAGCGCCGGCAGCCCCATGCGCGCGGCCACCGCCTGCCCGGGCGGCAGCCGGTAGTGGCGGAACCCCCGGATCAGGTTCAGGCGTGCCAGCGGCGCTCCGTTCGGGCCGCCGATCAGCAGCCGCGGCGACAGCGAGGCGTCGATCGCCATCGCCGGCTGCGGGGCGACGCCGAGGCCGGGGAAGAACTGGCGCCAGTCGAGCAGCCAGTTGGTCGGGTAGCGCGGCAGGCCGAAGAAGCCGCCGTCGCCGGTGAACGTGAACGCGAGCTGGAAGTCGCCGCGTCCCGGCCCGGCTGCCGGGTTGAAGACCCTGTTGAACACGTAGTCGCTGCGCACCATGCTGTGCCCGAAGCGGTACGCCGCGCCAGAGAACTCGAGTGGGATGAACGGCTCGCGCGTCGGGTCGGTGAGGTAGAAGCGCGGCGCCGTGAGCGCGGCGTCGAGCGCGTCGGCGCCGACGACGAGCGGCAGGAACTCGTCGAGCAGGATGCGCTGGTAGTGGTGGATCACGGTGGTGCGCACGGCCTCGAACGGCAGGTCGGGGAAGTGCAGCGCGACCGCGTTGTGGAAGTGCAGCAGCGTGCGGTGCAGCTGGGCGACGATCAGGTTCTCGTCGTTGCGCCGGTCGCCGATGATCGCGGTGCGGTTGCCGGCGCCGTCGCAGGCGCGCGGCAGGTCGTACGGCTGGCCGTCGAGCGCGATCACCTGCGCGTCGTTGCCGTCAGGCGCGGGGGCGCCGGGCTGCATCGCCGGGCCGATCAGGAAGCGCCGGCGGCCGTTGTCGGCCTCGCGGGCGTAGAGGAACGGCTGGTCGCGCGGGCCGCCGCCGTACAGGCTGTCGAGGTCGAGCGCGGGGGTGCGGAAGTTGACGAGGTCGGCGACGTCGACCGCGTTCTCGCCGAGGCTCGTCGGGTCGAACGTGATGTCGTGGTCGACGAACTGGCCGAGGTACGTGAAGCCGGCGGGGATCGTGCCCGGGGTGTCCGGCTGGGCGTGCATCGAGGCGCCGAGTTCGTGGCTGATCTGCTCGTCGAGCGCGGGGCTGCCGGTGGTCCACGGCACGCCGGCGAGCTCGGGGAACAGCAGGCCGAAGCGCCCGGCGCGGGCGACGTGGCTGCGCACCGGCGTCGCGTCGGCGGTGGCGTAGCCGTGATTGGTGGGCGGGGAAGGCTTCATCGTCGCGCTCCTGGGTTGAAGGGGCCCCAGAGCCGGACTGCGCCCGGCCCGCCCCCCGCAGGGGTCACGGAAACCCGGGGCGGCCCGGCGTTTCCTGGTGGGGGTGGCGTGACTGTGGTGGCCGCCCCGCGCGGAGGCATCCGTTGCGTTGGGGACGCGCCGGTGGGCCGCTCGAACGGAATCGCTTTCGATCGCGTAAGGGCGGCGTCCGGCCACGGCCCGTGGCGGCCATTCGCGAAGGTCGGGTCTTCTGACGACTTGCAGCGGTCGCGGCATCGCGCCAGGCGGCACCCGCTGCGGGCTCACCCTGTGGCGGTCGGCCCTTTGGGCCGACTGCGCTGCGCTGCTCGGCCCGGGGTCGCGCGGCAGAACTCGCTACGCTCCCTGCGGTCGCTGCGCTCGAACAACCGCCGCGAGTCAGTTCACGAAGCGCGCTCACGCGCGCCGACCCCGGTCCTGCGCTGCTCGCCGCCACACAGATCGCCCGCACCGGGTGCCGCCTGGCGCGAGATCGACCATGGAGGCGTGCGCACGCGTGCCCAAGCTCGCCGTCGCAGTGCTTCTCGGGTTCGCAAAGTGCCGTGCGCCCGGGCGCACGGCGCTTTGCCGCGCCAACCTCGGCAGGCCACACGAAGGGAACGGTCGATGCACGCAGCGGGCCGAAATCAGCTGTTCACTTTGAGCAGATTGAACGCAAAGGCCGATCAGCCCGCGTCGTCGCGCTCGCCGGCGGCGGCCACCGCGCCGCCTTCGACCGCCGGGGCGCGGTTGTCGTCGAAATAGGCGGCGACGACGCCGTGGTCGCCCGGCCACTGCAGCGCCGTCTTGCCGCTGCGGTTGGCGTCGTGCAGGTGGTCGTTCCAGACCTTGAGCTCCTTGAACGACCACAGCCGGTCGGGCGAGTGGTCGTAGAAGTGGCGCGACACCAGCACGTGGTCGAGGCTCTCGAGGCGGTTGGCGTGCACGTGGGTGTAGTAGACGTCGCGCTGGCTGCGGTACTGCTGCAGCGTCTCGGCGGTGTACAGGCCCGTCAGCGTGCGCGCGCCGGTGGTGCCGGCGGTGCTGCGCGCCCACAGCTTGTACGCCGGCTCGCCGCTGACGAGCGTCGTCGTCACCGACAGCGTCGCGTCGTTGAGGTCGCCGAGCACGGCGACGGGCAGGTCGGGCTCGGCGAGCATCGCGTCGGTCAGCATCATGCGCAGCGCCACCGCCTCGGCGGCGCGGCGCACGGTGGACAGCGCCGAGCCGATCGCCTCGCGGTACGGCGCCCAGGGGTTGGGCTGGCCGCGCGCGGCCGGGTAGTGGCGCGCGTCGAGGTCCATCGGGCGCTTGGACTTCAGGTGCGCGACCCACACCGCGAGCTCGCGGCCGCGGTACGGGCCGGTGCGCAGGCGCAGCCGCGCGTGCAGGGGCGGGCGCGACAGCGTCGCGATGCGCACGTCGACCGCGTCCAGGTCGTCGGCGTCGTCGACGCGGCCGCGGCGCAGGCGGAAGTGCTCGGGCACGGTCTCGGTCCAGCCGAAGCCGCGAACGTCGAAGCGCGTGCGGCGCGCGGCGAGCGCCACCTGCGGCCGCCCCGGCGCGCCGTCGCGCGCGACGAGGTGGTACGCCTTGTCGAGGCCCGCTTCGGCGAACGCGTCGGCCAGCGCCGCCGCGGACCACGCCTCCTGGAAGCCGATCGCGTCGGCGTCCAGCCGCTGCAGCATCGACGCCGTCCAGCGGATCTTCTTCGCGTACTCGTCGGCGGTCCACGCCGAGTGGCCGCCGCGCGGCAGGCGGTGCATCGGCGCGCCAGGGGACTGCAGGTTGTAGAGGTTGAAGCTGGCCAGCGAGATCGGCATCGGTTCGCTCCGCGGCGCGCACGGCGGCGCCGCCGCCCGTATGCTCGCACGATGACGCTCGACATTCCCCGCCTGCACACCGACCGCCTCGTGCTGCGCGCGTTCGAGGCGCGCGACCTCGACGCCTACGCCGCGATGTGCGCCGACGCCGAGGTGATGCGCTGGATCGGCGACGGCGGGCCGGTCGACCGCGCCGCGGCGTGGAAGCAGATGGCGCTTTTCATCGGCCACTGGCCGCTGCGCGGCTTCGGCATGTGGGCGCTCGAGGACGCCGCGAGCGGCCACCTCGTCGGCCGCGCCGGCTACTACCAGCCCGAAGGCTGGCCCGGCGCCGAGCTCGGCTGGCTGCTCGGCCGCCAGTGGTGGGGCCGCGGCATGGCCACCGAGGCGGCGCGCGCTGCGCTGGCGCAGCGCGACCGCTTCGGCATCGAGCGTCTGATCAGCCTCGTGCGGCCGGCCAACGAGCGCTCGTCGGCGGTGGCGGCGCGGCTCGGCGCGCGGCTCGCGCGCACGGTCGACTTCCTCGGCGCGCCGGTGCACGTCTGGGAGCATCCCGCGGGTTGAGCGGCGGCCCCACGCGGGCAAGGGGTGGACGCTTTCGGGGATGCTCGGCGCGATGGCGATGCGCGCGTTGGTGTGGCTCAAGCGGGACCTGCGGCTGCGCGACCACGCGCCGCTGGCCGCCGCCGGCGCTGCCGACCAGGCGCTGGCGTTGTACGCCGTCGAGCCGGCGTGGCTCGCGAGCGCCGAGTGCCACCCGCGCCAGGTCGCGTGGGTGCTCGCCGCGCTGGCCGAGTTGCGCGCCGCGCTCGCCGCGCGCGGGTTGCCGCTCGTCGTCGTCGTCGGCGACGTGCCGGCCGTGCTGGCCGACCTGCGGCGGCGCTTCGCGTTCACGCACCTCTTCAGCCACGAGGAGACCGGCCCGGGCTGGACGTACGACCGCGACCGCGCGGTTGGCGCCTGGTGCCGCGCGCACGGCGTGGCCTGGCAGGAGTTCGCGCAGACCGGCGTCGTGCGCCGGCTGCGCGACCGCAACGGCTGGGCCGCCCGCTGGCAGCGGCGCATGGACGCGCCAGAAGCCGAGATGCCGCTCGCGTGGCGCGCCGCGGCGGTCGAGCCGGGCGCGCTGCCCACGCTCGCCGACCTCGGGCTGCCGGACGCGGAGGTTCCGACCACCGCCGGCGAGCGTGCGGCGTGGGCGACGCTGGAGGGCTTTCTTTCCGGGCGCGGGCGCGGCTACCGCCGCCGGCTGTCGAGCCCCCTTGCCGCCGCCGACGGGTGCAGCCGGCTGAGCGAACACCTGGCCTACGGCACGATTTCGATGCGCTGCGTGCACCACGCCACCGCGGCGCGCATCGCGGCGCTGGCCGCCGGCGACGCCGGCGAGCGACGTTTCGCTTACGACCTGCGCGGCTTCGCCGGCCGGCTGCGCTGGCACTGCCACTTCGTGCAGAAGCTCGAGGACGAGCCGGCGATCGAGTTCCGCAATTTCGCCCGCGCCTGCGACGGCCTGCGCCCGGGCGACGGCGTGGCGTGGGACGACGAGGCGCAGCGCCGCTTCGACGCCTGGCGCGCAGGCGCGACCGGCTACCCGATGGTCGACGCCTGCATGCGCTCGCTGAACGCCACCGGGTGGCTCAACTTCCGCATGCGCGCGATGCTCGTGAGCTTCGCGTCGTACCACCTGTGGCTGCACTGGCGGCCCACCGGGCTGCACCTGGCGCGCCAGTTCCTCGACTTCGAGGCCGGCATCCACTGGAGCCAGATGCAGATGCAAAGCGGCACCACCGGCATCAACACGCTGCGCGTCTACTCGCCCGCCAAGCAGGCGCGCGACCACGACCCCGACGGCCGGTTCGTGCGCCGCTGGCTGCCCGAGCTCGAAGGCGTGCCCGCGGCGTTCGTCGCCGAGCCGTGGCGCATGCCCGCCGACGTGCAGCGGC
Organism: uncultured Burkholderiaceae bacterium; assembly: GCA_938022295.1. Classification (GTDB taxonomy): domain Bacteria; phylum Pseudomonadota; class Gammaproteobacteria; order Burkholderiales; family Burkholderiaceae_C; genus Calidifontimicrobium. The sequence continues at coordinate 6,529 of CALIDR010000041.1, read as the reverse complement.
GCGCCGGCTGCGTGATCGGGCGCGACTACCCGCCGCCGATCGTCGACGACCGCGCGGCGGTCGGGCACGCGAAGGAGCGGCTGTACGGCCTGCGCGCGACGCGCGCCGCGCGCGCCGAGGCCGACGCGATCCAGGACCGCCACGGCAGCCGCAAGAGCGGGCTGCCGCCGACGGGCAAGCCTCGCCTGCGCAAGAAGGCTGCCCGCGCGGCGGCGCCGCAGCCGGGGCTGTTCGACGACGCGCCCGACCCGTCGCTCGACGGGGTCGCGCCGTGAAGGCGCCGGCCTGGAAGGGCCACAAGCAGGGGCTGCCGCGCAAGGTCTGCGCCGCGTGCGGGCGCGAGATGGTGTGGCGCTGCGCGTGGGCGAAGAACTGGGACGAGGTCAGGTACTGCAGCGACGCGTGCCGGCGCCGCCGGCCCCGCGTGGATCGGCCGCTCGACGCGCCGTAGCGCTCGGCGTCGCTCCCATCCGGGGCCGCGCGCGTGCCGCCGGCCGATCCCGGCCCACCGCTACGGCCGCAGTTCGCTCGGCGCGCAGCCGAAGCGGGCGCGGAACGCGCGGCTGAAATGCGCCGCGTCGTTGAAGCCCCACGAGAACGCGATCTGGCTGACGCTGCGGCCGGCCAGCGCCGGGTCGCAAAGGTCGCGCCGCGCGCCGTCGAGCCGCTGCGCCCAGATCCAGTCCGACAGGGAGCACGGCTCGCCGGCCCAGGCGCGGTGCAGCGTGCTCGGCGACAGCCGCAGGCGGCGGGCGATCTCGCCGACGTTCAGGCCGGGGTTGCGCAGCCGCTCGCGCACCAGCGCGCGCACCTGCTCGCGGTGCAGCGTCTGCAGTTGCGTGCACTCGGGGCCGCGCGCGCCGGGCAGCGCGGCCAGTCCGGCGGCCAGGATCTGCGTCACGCTGTCGGCCACCGCCGCCGCCGACTCCGGCGCCAGGGTGTCGATCTCGGCGGCCAGCGTGCGGATCATGCCGATCATCAGGTGCCCGGCCCCGCGCTGGCCGCACACGGTCGTCGCCGTCAGTGCGTCGGTGCGGCGCAGCATCGTACGCAGCATCGGGCCGGGCAGCATCAGCACGTACTGCTGGAAGTCGCCGTCGAACGTCAGCGTGTACGGCCGCGTGCTGTCGTACAGCGCGAAGTCGCCCGGCTCGAGCACCGCTTCGCGACCGTCCTGCGCCACCCGGCCGCGGCCGCGCGACTGGATGCTGACGAGGAAGAAGTCTTCGGCCGCCGCGGCGATGCGCGACGGCGTGCGCCGCACGAGTTGCGCGGTGGACGTCACGCGCGACAGCTCGAGCGTGGCCAGCCGGTCGACGGCGATCTCGCCCTCGATCGTCGACGCGCCGGCGCCGGGGTCGCAGTCGAGCTGGACGTAGGCGTCGCACACCATGTCGGTCCAGTACGCCAGGCGGTCGCGGTCGGCGACCGAGGCGGTGCTCAGCACGCGGGGCATCGTTTCATGATACGCAGCGGCGATCGGACGCGCCGGCGGGCGCCGGCGATCACTGCAACGCCGAGTCAAGAACTCCGCGACGCCAGGGCAAGCGGGCCGCGCGCGTCGTGCCTAGCATCCGCGGCGTCCCATCCCACCACGGAGGTGTGCCATGCCGGTCCAGCATCCGAAGTTCCGTGCCGCCGCGGTCCAGGCCGCGCCGGTGTTCCTCGACCTCGACGCGTCGGTCGACAAGGCGGTGCGGCTGATCGCCGAAGCCGCCGGTCACGGCGCCAAGCTGATCGCCTTCCCCGAGACCTGGCTGCCGGGCTACCCCTGGTTCATCTGGCTCGATTCGCCGGCCTGGGGCATGCAGTTCATCCAGCGCTACCACGACAACAGCCTCGTCTACGGCTCGCCGCAGGCCGAGCGCATCGCGCAGGCGGCGCGCGAGCACTCGATCGTCGTCGTGATGGGCCACAGCGAGAAGTCCGGCGGCAGCCTCTACATGGGGCAGTGGATCATCGGCGCCGACGGCGAGACGATCGCACAGCGGCGCAAGCTCAAGCCCACGCACGTCGAGCGTACCGTCTTCGGCGAGGGCGACGGCAGCGACCTCACGGTGTGGGAGACCCCGCTCGGGCGCATCGGCGCGCTGTGCTGCTGGGAGCACCTGCAGCCGCTGTCGAAGTACGCGATGTACGCACAGAACGAGCAGGTGCACATCGCCGCCTGGCCGAGCTTCTCGCTGTACCGCGGCGGCGCCTACGCGCTCGGCCCCGAGGTCAACACCGCTGCCAGCCGCATCTACGCCGTCGAGGGCCAGTGCTTCGTGCTCGCGCCGTGCGCGACGGTGTCGCCCGAGATGGTCGAGATGCTGTGCGGCAACGACGCGACGAAGCGCCAGCTGCTGCTGGCCGGTGGCGGCTTCACCTGCATCTACGCGCCCGACGGCCAGCTGATGCACGAGCCGCTGCCCGAGGGCACCGAGGGCATCGTCTACGCCGACCTCGACCTCGGCATGATCGCGCTGGCCAAGGCCGCGGCCGACCCGGCCGGCCACTACGCCCGGCCCGACGTCACCCGGCTGCTGCTCGACCGCACGCCCGGCGACCGCGTCGTGCTGCGCCGGGGCGCGGGCGCCGAGGCACCGCACGCCGGCGAAGCCGAGCCGGTGGCCGTGCCCGTGCGCACCGACCCGGTGGCCGAAGCGGCGCCCGTGCGCCGCGTCGCCTGAGCGGGAGGCCGCCGATGGAATCCGCGATCCCGCCGCACCTGCAGTGCCCCCGGTCGCGCCCGCGGCGCGTGCCGGACGACTACGTGCCGCCGTACCCGTCGTTCGTCGCCCGCCATCCGGCGTCGGTTCAGCGCGTCGTGATGGCCTACTTCGGCGTGCAGTCGCCCACCGCGCGGGCGCCGGCGGCCGACGCCGCGCTGGCCGAGATGCAGCGGCGCTTCGGTGCCGAGGCCGGCCCGAGACACTGGGACCGGGCGCGCTACACCGACGAGGCCGGCCACGACAACGTGTTCTGCGCTGCCTACTGGGACGACCCGGCGTCGTTCGACGCCTGGTTCGCCGCCCACGGCCGCGACTGGACGCGCACGACCCGCGACGGCGTGGGCACCTTCGCCGAGATCGTGCGGCCCGACGTGCGGCGCTACGAGACGCTGTTCTCGTCGCCCGACCGCTGCGAGGGCATCGCGACGCTGGCCTCGCACATGAGCGACGTCGTGATGGAGCACGCCTACTGGGGCGGCGCGCGCGACCGCATCCCGGCGTCGCAGACCGACGCGATGGAGCCGGCGGGCGAGCTGCGCGTCGAGCGCGACGGCGCGCGCGTGCGCGTCGTCGGCCACGACGCGCTGTGCCTGATCCGCTCCGGCCAGGACTGGAGCGACACCGACGGCGACGAGCTGCGGATGTACCGCCACGACGTCGAGCCCGTGCTGCGCGAGGGCATGGAGTTCCTGCGCGACCGCGGACGGGAGGTCGGCTGCTTCGCCAACCGCTACGTGACGGTCGAGGACGACGCTGGCCGAGCGCTGCCCAAGAGCTACGGCATGAGCTGGTGGACGAGCCTGGCCAAGCTCGAGCGCTGGGCCGAGTCGCACCCGACGCACGTGGCGATCTTCGGCGCGGCGATGCGGTACCTGTCGACGCTCGGGCCGGCCGCGAGGCTGCGGCTGTACCACGAGGTCACCGTGGCGCAGGCGGACGAGCAGTTCTTCGAGTACCTGAACTGCCACCCGCGCACCGGGATGCTGCGCGCGCTCGCGCCGTAGCCGCAGGCGCACGGCGCAGCGGGCCGTGGCCCGCGACCCCACCTCCGCGCCGGCGTGCAGGGCCGACGCGAAGGCGCGCAGGAAGGTGGGGCATCGCCCGATGCACCGCGCTACCGCATCAGTGCGCCAGTGCGTACCCCCCGTCCACCGCGAGCGCCTGCCCGGTGACGTAGCGCGACTCGTCGCTCACCAGGAACAGGATCGCCGCGGCGATGTCCGCCGGCTCCTGGTACGCGCCGAGCGGGATCGTCTGGCGGAAGTTCTCGCCGAACGCCTCGGCGCTCACCCCGGCCTGTGCCGCGAAGCGCGCGAACAGGCCCTGCAGCATCGGCGTGTTCACCTGTCCGGGGTGTACCGAGTTGCAGCGGATGCGGTGGCCCGCCTGCGCGCAGTGCAGCGCCACCGACTGCGTCAGGTGCACCACGGCGCTCTTGGCCGCGCCGTAGGCGGTGATGAACGGCGTGGGCACGAGCGTGGCCACCGACGCCACGTTGACGATCGAGCCGCCGCCGGACTGCGCGAGCAGCGGGATCGTGTGCTTGCAGCCGAGGAACACGCCGCCGGCGTTGACGGCGAAGATGCGGTTCCAGTCCGCCAGCGGCGCGTGCTCGGGATCCTTGGCGGCTTCGGGGTCGCCCTCGATGCCGGCGTTGTTGACCACCGCGTGCAGCGCGCCGTGACGCTCGCGCACCGCCGCGACGACGGCCTGCCACTGCGCCTCGTCGGCGACGTCGTGACGCAGGAACGTCGCGCCGATGCGATCGGCGGCCGCGCGGCCGGCCTCGGCGTCGACGTCGGTGGCCACCACCGTCGCCCCCTCGCAGGCCAGCCGCTCGGCCGCCGCCAGCCCGATGCCCCGCGCCGCGCCGGTGACCAGCGCGACGCGTCCTTCGAGTCGTCCCATCGTCGTCTCCTTGCTGCGCGCGGGGCGTCAGTGCGGCTGCGAGACCTTGCGCTGGATGTGGTCGGCCGCCCCGTTGGCCTTGGCGGCGTTGTAGTGCCAGTCGATGTCGAGCACGCCGAGCAGGTTGCCCTGCTCGTCGACGCCGCCGATCGGGCCGAACGTGACGCCGAGCATCAGCGCGCCCTTCGGCCCGGTGAACGGCTGGTGCGTGATGCCGCCGGCCTCGAGCATGTAGTCGCCCTCGAAGACTTCGCCGTGCTCGTAGCCGAAGCCGCCCTCGAGGATGAACGCGTGCGCGGCGGCGAAGTGCTTGTGCAGGCCGGCCACCGTGCCGGGGTCGACCTTCAGCAGGATCACGAGCATGCCGCTGGCGTCGTCGCAGTGCAGCAGCTTGAAGTAGGTGCCGGGCATGCCCCAAGGCGTCCACGGCAGCGAGCGGGTGCGCACGATCGCCGAACCGTCGGGGTAGCTCACCGAGATCTTCGGGTCGGTGCCGGAAAGGGCCTGCGTCACGGGCATCGTCGTCTCCTTCGTCACGTCGCCACGGCGGCGACGGCGGGATGCTCGGCGCGCACGGCACGGCCGGCATCCGGGTTGCCACCGAACCGGCCGACCGCACGCCGGTTTTTCGACACCACGTCGCTTGCGCGACAGCGGCGCTGCGCCTAGCCTTGCGGTCTGCGATGGAAGCGGCGATCCACCCTGCCGACGCGATCCGCGCGCTGTCGCGCCAGGCGCCCGAGCGCCTCGTGCGCGCCTGCGACGGCCGCGCGATCGGCGCCGTGTGGGTGCACCCGCCGGTGGAGGTGACCGTCCCCGGACTGGCGCAGCACGCCGTGGCGCTGCAGCTGGGCGGCAGCACGCTGGTCGAGAAGTGGTCGGCCGGCCGTCCGATGGGCCACCGTTCGCGCATCGGCACCGTCTCGCTCGTGCCGGCCGATCGCGAGACGGACTGGGTGATCGGCGGCACGGCGCGCGTGGCGCACCTGTACGTCGATCCGCAGCGCCTGCGCGCCCTCGACCCGGCGCAGGGCACGGGGGCGCTGCGCGACTTCTTCTGCGAGGACGACCCCGTCCTCGTCGCGCTGATCCGCCTCGCGATGGCGCAGGCCGAGGCGGGCGACGGCGGCGTCGACCTGCTGGCGCGCGACCAGCTCGACGTCATGGTCGCGCGCCACCTGCTGACCCGCTATCGCGAGTCGTCGCCGCAGCCGGCGTGGGCGTCGCGCCCGGTGGCGCTGACCGGGCCGGCGCTGCGCCGGCTGTTCGACCACGTCGACGCTCACCTGCACCGCGAACTGCGGCTGGCCGAGCTGGCCGCGCTCGTGCACCTGTCGGAAGACCACTTCCTGCGCGCGTTCAAGGCCGCCGTCGGCCAGACGCCGCACCAGTACCTGATCGGCTGCCGCCTGACGCGCGCGCGCCGCCTGCTGCGCGAGGTGCAGCTGCCGCTGGCCGAGATCGGCCGGCGCTGCGGCTTCCGCAGCGCGAGCCACTTCGCGGCCACGTTCCGCCGGTGCGAAGGGATGTCGCCCAGCCAGTGGGCGCGCCTCGGCCGCGCGCCCTGAGCGCGGCGCCCGCCGGGGTGCGCGGGCCCTGGCGCTGCACGGTCTTTGCCGATCTGCGAACCTCCGCAAGATGTGCGTTCGCGGTGTCGTCCGGCGGGTGGCGGCAGCCGCCACCGGCTGAGCGGCGGTGGCGGCCTTGGCTGCGTGCCGTCACCTCGTGCTCGTCCTCGGCGACCAGCTCGACCGCGGCTCGTCGGCGTTCGACGGCTTCGACGCCGCGCAAGACGCGGTGTGGATGGCCGAGGTCGACGCCGAGTCGACGCACGTGCCGTCGTCGAAGCCGCGCACGGCGCTGTTCCTGAGCGCGATGCGCCACTTCGCGCACGACCTGCGCGCCGA
>CALIDR010000040.1 GCA_938022295.1 uncultured Burkholderiaceae bacterium | reverse complement strand
GCAGGTGGCGCACCTGCGGCGCCGATCCCTGCAGCTGCGGGAACCGGGCGGCGAGCGCCGCGCCCTGCAGCACCTGCAGCTGCAGCTGGTGGCGCCGCGGCGCCAGCGTCAGCACCGGTGCGCTGTCGGCCCCGAGATAGGTCAGCGTGCCCCAGCGCACCGCCGGCCGCAGCGCCGGGGCGGCGGCGAGCACGACGGCGTGCAGCTCGCGCGCCAGCACCTGCTGCGGCGGCGGCAGCAGGTCGAACCAGGCGTCGACCAGCGGCGCGGGACGCAACGGGCGACGCATCGGTGCCCCCGCGAGGCGTCAGCGCGCCGCGGTCCGGCCCGGCGCTAGAGCCGCTCGGCGTCGAACGTGTTGCATTGCGCGAGGCTGCCGGAGTCGAAGCCGCGGCGGAACCAGCGCATGCGCTGGTCGCCGCTGCCGTGGGTGAAGCTGTCGGGGACGACGACGCCCTGCGTACGCCGCTGCAGCGTGTCGTCGCCGATCTGCGCCGCCGCGTTCAGCGCCTCCTCGACGTCGCCCCGCTCGAGCCAGTTCTTGCCGCGCTGCGAGTGGTGCGCCCACACGCCGGCGAAGCAGTCGGCCTGCAGCTCGACGCGCACCGACAGCGCGTTCATCTGTGCCTGGCCGACCCGTCCGCGCATGGCGTCGACCTTCTGCGTGATGCCGAGCAGGTGCTGCACGTGGTGGCCCACCTCGTGGGCGACGACGTAGGCCTGCGCGAAGTCGCCCGGCGCGCCGAGCCGCCGGTGCAGGGTGTCGAAGAACCCGAGGTCGAGGTAGACCTTCTCGTCGGCCGGGCAGTAGAACGGCCCCATCGCCGCCTGGCCGACGCCGCAGGCCGAGCGCGTGGCGTCGCGGAACAGCACGAGCGTCGGCTCGCGGTAGGCGGCGCCGCCGCTGCGCAGCAGCGCGTGCCAGACGTCCTCGGTGTCGGCCAGCACGGTGGCGACGAACGCGGCCTGGCGGTCGCCGGGCGGCGGCGTGCCCACCGGCGCCTGCGCCGACGGCGGGGCGCCCGTCTCGCCGCCGCCGAGCAGCCCGATGACGGCGAGCGGGTTGACGCCGAACAGCCAGCTCGCCAGCAGCGCGATGACGACCGTGCCGAGGCCGATGCCCCGCCCGCCGACGCGCATGCCGCCGCCGGCGCGGCGGTCCTCGACGTTACGGCTCTGGCGCTGGCCTTCCCACTTCATCGGCGGTCTCCGGGTGTGGGCCCGGCGGCGAGGGCGCGCCGCGCGGGGGCCGCAGGATCATGCGCGACGCGGCGCGACACCGCACGGCCCCCGACGACTCACGCGCGGGGCAGCGTGACCCCGCGCTGCCCCTGGTACTTGCCGCCGCGGTCCTTGTACGACGTCTCGCAGACCTCGTCGCTCTCGAAGAACAGCACCTGCGCGCACCCCTCGCCGGCGTAGATCTTGGCCGGCAGCGGCGTCGTGTTGCTGAATTCCAGCGTCACGTAACCCTCCCACTCGGGCTCGAACGGCGTGACGTTGACGATGATGCCGCAGCGGGCGTAGGTGCTCTTGCCCAGGCAGATCGTCAGCACGTTGCGCGGGATGCGGAAGTACTCCAGCGTGCGCGCGAGCGCGAAGCTGTTCGGCGGGATGATGCACACGTCGGCCTCGAGGTCGACGAAGCTGCGCTCGTCGAACGCCTTCGGGTCGACCACGGTGCTGTAGACGTTGGTGAAGACCTTGAATTCGCGCGCGCAGCGGATGTCGTAGCCGTAGCTGCTGGTGCCGTAGCTGACGATGCGGCGGCCGTCGGCGGCGTGGCGCACCTGGGCGGGTTCGAACGGCTCGATCATCCCGTGCTCGAGCGCCATGCGGCGGATCCAGCGGTCGCTCTTGATGCTCATTGCCGATCCTCGTGAGGTGTCACCGATTCTAGGCACCCCCATCGCGGCGTCGGCGGGTGCACACTACGGGCGTGGGGCCGGTTCAGTCCGCGGCCCCGGGAGCGCTTTCGATGGCTTCGCTGTTCCGCCCGGGCACCGACCTGCTCGTCCACTACGCCGCCTACCACCGCGACCGGCGCAACATCGCCACCCACTTCGTCGGCATTCCGCTGATCGTGTTCGCCGCCGGCGTGCTGTTCGCGCGGCCCGAGGTGCGCGTCGCCGGCCTCGCGCTGACGCCGGCGTGGCTCGGCTGGGCGCTGGCGTCGGCGTGGTACCTGTCGCGCGGTCCCTGGCTGCTCGGCCTGGCGGTGAGTGCGGCGACGGCGCTGCTGGTGGCCGTCGCGCAGCCGCTGGGCGCCGGCACGACGGCGTCGTGGCTCGCCTGGGGCTTCGGGTGCCTCGTCGTCGGCTGGGTGATCCAGTTCGTCGGTCACTACTACGAAGGCCGCAAGGCGGCGTTCGCCGACGACCCGGCGAGCCTGCTGACGGGGCCGATGTTCGTCACCGCCGAGGCGCTGTTCAGCCTCGGCTGGGGCCGCAAGCTGCTCGCCGAGATCGAGCGCCGCGCCGGCCCGACGTACCTGCGCGACCTGCACCACCAGCCGGCGGCGCGCTGAAGCGCCCCCGCGCGCCGGCCGTTCAGAGATCACGGCCGGCGCGTTTTTCCATCCGGGTTATCCCGGAAACTGGCACGTGACGTGCAAGACGTCCTCGCGGGCGGGCGTCCGCCGGCCGACCCTTGCGGCCAGCGCCAGCTTCGTGGGGAGGATCCGATGCGTCTCTTCGCCTTGTGCCTGGGGTGGGTATGGGCCGCGTGCGCCCACGCCGGCGACATCGTCGGCGTGCTCGAGCGCTCGCACCAGTTGCGGCTGCACCAGTTCGAGGCGGCAAGCGCCGACAGCGAGCGGGCGGCGCGCGTGCGCACCACGTTCGAGCGGCTGCTCGCGTCGACGGCCTCGCCGCCGGAGGTCGAGCTGCGCGTCGTCACCGGCCGCCTCAATGCCGAAGTGCTGCTCGGCCGCGTGCTCGTCGTCTCCGAGGCGGCGGGCGACCTGCCCGAGGGCGAGCGGCTGCTGCTGCTCGCGCACGAGCTCGGCCACGTCGTGCTCGGCCACTGGCAGGCGCTCGGGGCGCTGTACCGCACCCACATCCCCGGCGAGGTCCGGCCCGAGACGACCGACCCGGTGGCCGCGGTGCTCGGCCTGCAGGCGCACCGCCTGGCGCACCGCCACGAGTTCGAGGCCGACGCCTGGGGCTACACGCTGCTGCGCCGGCTCGGCTTCGGCATCGAGCATGCGGTGGCGCTGCTGATGCGCCGCGGCGCGACGCCCGACACGGCGACGCACCCGGCCACCCGCCGCCGCGTCGCCCAGCTGCGCGCCATCGACACCCAGCTCGACCACCCTGATCTCGCCTCGGGCCAGGCGGCGGCCCTGGTCGCCGACCGCGACCGCTGACGCCCGCCGGCGCGCGTCAGCCGGCGACGACGCGCACCGGCGAGCGCAGCGGCTCGGGCTCGGAGTCGAAGCGCTCAAAGCCGGTATAGCAGAGGAAGTGGCGGTTGGCCGCGCGGCCGAACAGCGTCATCCCCAGGCGGCTCGCCAGCGCGTGGCCCATCTGGGTGACGCCGTTGCGCGAGACGACGATCGGCACGCCCATCTGCGCGGCCTTCGTCACCATCTCGCTCGTCAGCCGGCCGGTGGTGTAGAACGCCTTGTCGGCGCCGTCGACGCCGTGCATCCACATCCAGCCGGCGATCGTGTCGAGCGCGTTGTGGCGGCCGACGTCCTCGACGAACACGAGCAGCTCGGTGCCGCGGAACAGCGCGCAGCCGTGCACCGAGCCGGCCTTGCGGTGGATGCTGTCCTGCTGGCGCATCACCTCGAGCATGCCGTGCAGCGTCGACTGGCGGATGCGCGCCTGTTGCGGCGGCGGCAGGCGGATGGCGTCGACCTGCGCCAGCAAGTCGCCGAACACGGTGCCCTGGCCGCAGCCGGTCGTGACGATGCGCCGCGCCGTCTTCGCCTCGAACGCCTCGATGCCGCCGCGCGTGCGCACCGCGGCGGCCTCGACGTCCCAGTCGACGGTGATCGACTCGACCTGCGACGGGTCGTCGACCAGGCGCTGGTTGCGCAGGTAGCCGAGCACGAGCAGCTCGGGCGCTGCGCCGAGCGTCATCAGCGTGACGAGCTCGCGCTTGTCGACGAACACCGTCAGCGGCCGCTCGTCGGGGATGTGCAGGCGCCGTCGCTGGCCGTACTCGTCGACGACCTCGATCTCGCGCGTCAGCGGCAGGCCGGCGTGCGTCAGGCGCGGTGCCGGCCGCTCGACGTCGGCAAGCAGCGGGCGCGGCTCGGCCGACGACATCGCGCCTCAGCTCTGCGGCGCCGGCGGCACGAACGGGCCGGGATCGACGCAGGCCGGCGTGGGCGTCGCGGGCTTGACTTCCTTGCCCGCGGCCTGCTGGTCGGCGCGGTACTTCGCCGCCACGCGTTCCATCGACAGGCACAGCTTGTAGTCGGCGACCTTGTTCGACCAGGCGGTGCGCGCGGCCGTCTCGGCGGCCTTGGCTTTCGCCTCCTCCGACAGCGGCGGCAGCTTGGCCGCGGCCGGCAGCGCCAGGGCGACGCCCAGCGTCAGGATGCAGGTGCGGATCGGACCCATCGTCTCGCCTCCTCGGGCGCCCCCGTCAGCCGCGCAGGCCGGCCGTCACGACCGGCGCCGGCGCCGCCTCTGCCGAGCGCTTGGCCGGGATCTTGCCGGCCTTGATGTCGTTGTACCAGAGCTCGTGGTGCTCCTTCGCCCAGCCTTCGTCGACGTAGCCGGTGCGCATCGCGCCGTAGGCACCCTTCATGCCGATCGTGCCGATGTAGATGTGACCCATGAAGGCCGCCATCATCAGCACGCCGGCCACGGCGTGGATCATGTGCGCGACCTGCATCTGGCCGCGGGTGTAGTCCAGCAGCGCCGGGAACACTTTGTCGAGCACGAGGCCCGAGGCGACGACGACCAGGCCGAGGGCGAACACGCCGCCCCAGAACAGCAGCTTCTCGGCGGCGTTGAAGCGGTGCGACGGCACCTCGCGCTCGCCGAGCAGCCCGCCACCCTTGAGCAGCCAGCTCAGGTCGCCCTGGCGCGGCAGGTTGTCGCGCACGAAGGTCGCGATCACGATCACGAGCGAGACCGCGAACAGCGGCCCGGCGAAGTTGTGCGCGTTTTTCAGCGCGTAGGCGAGCCAGCCGAAAAGGGTGCCGCCGAGGACCGGCAGCAGGAAGTACTTGCCCCACGCCATCACGATGCCCGACACCGCGAGCACGACGAACGCGATCGCGTTGGTCCAGTGGGCCGCACGCTCGAACGGCGTGAAGCGCTCGATCAGGCGCCCGGTGTCGGGCTGGTGGCCGCCGAGCGCCCCCTTGCGCCAGTAGAACATCGCGATCGCCAGCGCAACGATCACGAGCAGCGCGCCGCCGTACGGCAGGATGAAGTCGTTGCGCACCTGCCGCCATGCCTCGCCGGCCGTCGTGTAGCGCGACCCGGGGTACTGGACGAAGGGCTGGATCAGCACGCCCTTCTCGACGCCCGGCAGCGACGTGTAGCCCGCCTCGGTGCCCGACTCGCGCACCGCGCGCCAGAACGGCGCGTTGTTGCCGGGCTGCGACTTCGCCCGTTCGGCCGCCGTCTCGTCGGGCCGCGGGTCGGCCGGGGCGGCGAAGCCCGCGGGCGCACCACCCGCTGCCGGCGCCTGCTGTGCGCCGGCGAGGCCCGCCATGCCGAGCGCAGCGGCGAGGATCAGTGCTCTGGTCAAGGCATGCATGCCGCCTCCTTGCCTCGGGTCAGCCGCCCGAGGTGCGCGAGTACTCGTTCTGGCCCTGGGCGCGAGTGCGCATCTGCTGCTCCCAGCTCGCCGCGTCGCCGGGCTTCCAGCCGTCGGCGACGTAAGGATTGGCCGCACCCTCGTAGGCCGGGCGGTCGGACTTGCGCACCGTCTGGTCGGCGGTCGACGTCTCGCCGCAGGCGGCGAGCAGTCCGAGCGCGGCCGCCAGGGCCGCTGCACGTGCGGGGGTCTTCATGACTTCGTCGTCTCCGCCTTGCGCTCCGTCGTGCCCGAGCCCGACGGGCGGCCGTACGCCGTGCCCCAGCCCCAGACCTCGCTGCCCTTGCCGCGCGTGAGCACGCGGGTGCGGAAGATGTCGGCGACGACGTCGCCGTCACCGCCGAGCAGGGCCTTCGTCGAGCACATCTCGGCGCACGCCGGCAGCTTGCCCTCCGCGAGGCGGTTGCGGCCGTACTTGTCGAACTCGGCCTTCGAGCCACTCGCCTCCGGGCCGCCGGCGCAGAAGGTGCACTTGTCCATCTTGCCGCGCAGGCCGAACTGGCCGTTGGTCGGGAACTGCGGCGCGCCGAACGGGCAGGCGTAGCTGCAGTAGCCGCAGCCGATGCACACGTCCTTGTCGTGCAGCACGACGCCCTCGTCGGTGCGGTAGAAGCAGTCGACCGGGCACACCGCCATGCACGGCGCGTCGGCGCAGTGCATGCACGCCACCGAGATGCTCTTCTCGCCGGGCACGCCGTCGTTGAGCGTGACGACGCGCCGCCGGTTGACGCCCCAGGGGATCTCGTGCTCGGCCTTGCAGGCGGTGACGCAGCCGTTGCACTCGATGCAACGCTCTGCGTCGCAGATGAACTTCATTCGGGCCATGTCGCGATCTCCTTAGGCACGCTCGATCTGGCAGAGCGTGGTCTTGGTTTCCTGCATCATCGTGACGCTGTCGTAGCCGTAGGTCGTCGCGGTGTTGACGGCCTCGCCGCGCACGATCGGCTTGGCGCCGGTCGGGTAGTACGGCGCGAGGTCGACGCCGCCCCAGCGGCCCGAGAAGTGGAACGGCAGGAACACGGTGCCGGCGTCGACGCGCTCGGTCACCAGCGCCTTGACCCTGATGCCCTTGAAGCCCGGCGCCTGGGCCATCGGCGGCGTCCTGACCCAAACGTACTCGCCGTTGCGGATGCCGCGGTCGTTGGCCGCGCGCGGGTTGATCTCGACGAACATCTCCTGCTGCAGCTCGGCGAGGTACGGGTTGCTGCGCGTCTCCTCGCCGCCGCCCTCGTACTCGACGAGGCGTCCGCTCGTCATGATCAGCGGGTAGTCCTTCGCGATGTCCTTGTTCGCTTCCTGAACCGTCTTGAACAGCGTCGGCAGGCGCCAGAACGCCTTGCGGTCGTCGTGCGTCGGGTACTTGGCGACGAGGTCGGGGCGGTTGCTGTAGATCGGCTCGCGGTGCTGCGGGATCGGGTCGGGGAAGTTCCAGACGATCGCGCGCGCCTTCGCGTTGCCGAACGGGTGGCAGCCGTGGTTGACCATCGCCACGCGGATGATCCCGCCCGACGGGTCGGTCTTCCAGTTCTTGCCCTCGGCGGCCTTCTTCTCCTCCTCCGTCAGCTCGTCCCACCATCCGAGCTTCTTCAGCAGCAGGTGGTCGAACTCGGGGTAGCCAGTCGTCAGGTCGGCGCCCTTGCTGTGCGAGCCGTCCTCGGCGAGCAGCGACTGGCCGTCGCGCTCGACGCCGAAGTTGGCGCGGAAGTTGCCGCCGCCGTCCATCACGTGCTTGGACGTGTCGTACAGGTTCGGGCTGCCCGGGTGCTTCATCTCGGGCGTGCCGTAGCACGGCCACGGCAGGCCGAAGTAGTCGCCGTCGAGCTTGTAGCCGGTCTCCTTGTCGACCCCGCCGCGGGCGCGCAGCGTCTTGACGTCGAAGACGTGCATGTTGCGCATGTGCGCCTTCAGCCGCTCGGGGCTCTGCCCCGTATAGCCGATCGTCCACACGCTGCGGTTGATCTCGCGCAGGATCGACTCGGTCTCGGGCTCCTCCATGCCGCCCTTGCCCTTGACCATCTTGAAGTTCTTCACCAGCTCCTTGCCGAAGCCGAGCTTCTCGGCGAGCTGGTACATGATCATGTGGTCGGTGCGGCTCTCCCACAGCGGCTCGATGACCTTCTCGCGCCACTGG
>CALIDR010000039.1 GCA_938022295.1 uncultured Burkholderiaceae bacterium | reverse complement strand
CGGCACGACGCCCGAGCACATCGCGGCGATCCGCCGGCAGGTGAGCCCCTACCGGCCGCGGCGGCGGGCCGATCCGCTGTTCACGGCGCTGGCGGCTTGACCGACCTCCACGTCCCGCCCCCGTGATCGCGGGGGTTGGCGCGGGAGTGGTGCCGCCGGCCCTTCCCAAGCGCTGGTCGATGTGCGAAATTGCGGGCAACAGGGTTTGGTCGCAGGAGGATGTCGATGAAGAAGTGGTGGATTGCCGCCGGTGTCGCGGCCGCGCCGTTCGTGATCGCGTCGCCGGCATGGGGTGCCGTTTCTGCGACGGCGAGCCTTTCGAACTTCGCGTGGCAGTTGTTCGACCTCGATCCGACCGACGGCATCACGCCTGCGATCACTTTCGCCGGCGAGTCCAGCGTCTCGACCTCCAGCCTGGGCAGCTCGTCGGACTATCGGTGGGCCCCCGGCTTCTTCGCCTCGACCGCGGCTTCGTCCACTTCCGGGCTTTCCAGCGCGGGCGCCTCGACCGGCGCGAGCGGGGGGTCGGCGACGATCTCGCTGCGCTCGCCGACGGCCGGAACATGGGTGTATGCGTCAGCCGACGGCTCGCCTGTGAATGCCAGCTTCACGATCACGCCGTGGACTGCAGTGCTCTTCACCGCAGATGCCAGCGGCACGGCGAAGACGACGATCGGCTTTGACGGCGTCGATCGGGAATACGCCAACGCGTCGGTTTCGATGACCGCGTATCTCTCTCCCGGCATTGACAGCCAGGAATATCACTCCGCCTACCGGTCGGCATACGCGTCCGACAGCTGGGACGGCAGCGGCTACACCGGACAAACGGTCAGCTTCGCCGGATTGCTGCGGCTCGGATTTGGCAACTTCTCCGGCGAGGCCGTTAACGGCCTTGTTTATGCCAGCGCCAGCGCCTCCGGCGGAACCTCGTTGCCGGTCCCCGAACCCCATACCTATGCGCTCATGCTCGCCGGTCTGGCGACGGTGGGCTTGTGGGTTCGCCGGCGTCGCCGCGACGGCTGACCGGCGTCGTCGCCGCAGGTCGAGGGCCGGCGCTTGCCGGCCATTTCTTTTGGGGCGTCCTGCACGGGCACCCTCTGCATCACCGCTACGGCAGCGGGCCTCGGTCGCCGATCGCCATCCGCAGCCGCAGATCGGCCGCGTCACCGGCGGCCACCGTCGTGATGCGCGCCGACGCCACGCCGCGGCGCGTCAGATGCACGCGCACCTGGGCGCCGCGGCGATCGGAAAGCACCGGGCTCGCGCCGCGCTCGCCCGGCACGAAGACGACGACCCGCGCCGCGGCGATGCGGCCGAGGCTCGCCGCGGCCTGGTCGAGCACGACGGCGAACGCCGGCTGCAGCGTCGCCTGACCAGGCGCGAACGCGCGCGCGGCAGGCGTCTCGAGCCACAGCGCGCCGTCGTCGTCGAGCACGACGACGGCGGGCGTGCCGGCGAGCGATCTGGCGAGCGTCTGCTGTTCGCGGGCCAGCGCGTCCAACGGCGGCGCGGCGGGGCGCGCGACGGGCGGTCGCGCAGGGATGCGATCCGGTGCCGGCGGTGTGGCCGGTGGCGCCGTCGCGCATCCGGCCAGCGCCGCGGCCAGCACGCCGACCGATGCTTCACGCCACAACCGACCGCCCATCGCCACATTGGACCGCAGCCGCGATGGTGGGACCGGCCAGGCGGCCCGTATCGAGGGGTGACCGCTGTCAGCGGCGGTATCGAGCCAGTGCGACCGATAGAATCCAAATGCCGTGAGGAGCGTTGCGACGGGTGCCGGATCGCGGTCCCGCCAGGCTCGCGGCGCCGACGCGGCACCTCGCGGCGGACCCCAACGGCGCTCACCCCACCGGCCGGCCGCCGGGCGGCGGTGAGCCGCAGGCGGTGTGGCGTTGACCAGACCAACCGATCGCCGCGATGCCTGCGCCCCCCGACGCTCCCCCTCCCCCCCGCCTGCCCCCGATGCGCCTCGCCGGCCTCGAGCCGGTCACGATCGGCGAGGGGTCGCTGTTCGTCAACATCGGCGAGCGCACCAACGTCACCGGCTCGAAGGCGTTCGCGCGGCTGATCCTCGGCGGCCAGTTCGAGCAGGCGCTCGCGGTGGCGCGCCAGCAGGTCGAGAACGGGGCCCAGATCATCGACGTCAACATGGACGAGGCGATGCTCGACAGCGAGGCGGCGATGGTGCGCTTCCTGAACCTCGTCGCCGCCGAGCCCGAGATCGCGCGCGTGCCGGTGATGATCGACAGCTCGAAGTGGAGCGTGATCGAAGCGGGCCTGAAGTGCCTGCAGGGCAAGGGCATCGTCAACAGCATCTCGCTGAAGGAAGGCGAGGCCGAGTTCAGGCGCCAGGCGACGCTGATCCGCCGCTACGGCGCCGCCGCCGTCGTGATGGCGTTCGACGAGCAGGGCCAGGCCGACACGTTCGCGCGCAAGACCGAGATCTGCGCGCGCGCGTACCGCATCCTCGTCGACGAGGTCGACTTCCCGCCCGAGGACATCGTCTTCGACCCCAACATCTTCGCGATCGCCACCGGCATCGACGAGCACGCCAACTACGCCGTCGACTTCATCGAGGCCACGCGCTGGATCAAGGCGAACCTGCCGGGGGCGAAGGTCTCGGGCGGCGTCAGCAACGTGAGCTTCAGCTTCCGCGGCAACGAGCCGGTGCGCGAGGCGATCCACACCGTGTTCCTGTACCACGCGATCCGCGCCGGGCTCGACATGGGCATCGTCAACGCCGGGATGATCGGCGTCTACGACGAGCTCGACCCCGAGCTGCGCGAGCGCGTCGAGGACGTCGTGCTGAACCGCCGCGCCGACGCGACCGAGCGCCTGCTCGAGATCGCCGAGCGCGTCAAGGGCGCGGCGAAGGACGACTCGGCGCGCCTGGCGTGGCGCTCGCTCGCGGTCGAGGAGCGGCTGAGCCACGCGCTCGTGCACGGCATCACCGACTTCATCGACGCCGACACCGAGGAGGCGTGGCGCGCGATCGAGGCCAAGGGCGGGCGGCCGCTGCACGTGATCGAAGGCCCGCTGATGGCGGGGATGAACGTCGTCGGCGACCTGTTCGGCCAGGGCAAGATGTTCCTGCCGCAGGTCGTCAAGAGCGCGCGCGTGATGAAGCAGGCGGTGGCGCACCTGCTGCCCTACATCGAGGCCGAGAAGCGAGCCACGCTCGACGCCGGCGGCGACGTGAAGCCCAAGGGCAAGATCGTGATCGCCACCGTCAAGGGCGACGTGCACGACATCGGCAAGAACATCGTCGCCGTCGTGCTCCAGTGCAACAACTTCGAGGTCGTCAACATGGGCGTGATGGTCCCGTGCCAGGACATCCTCGCCAAGGCCAAGGTCGAGGGCGCGGACCTGATCGGCCTGTCCGGCCTGATCACGCCGAGCCTCGAGGAGATGCAGCACGTGGCGGCCGAGATGCAGCGCGACGACTGGTTCCGGCTGCGCAAGATCCCGCTGCTGATCGGCGGCGCCACCACGAGCCGCGTGCACACGGCGGTCAAGATCGCGCCGCACTACGACGGGCCGGTGGTCTACGTGCCCGACGCGTCGCGCAGCGTCGGCGTGTGCGCCGACCTGCTGTCCGACGAGCGGGCGGCGAGGTTCGTCGCCGAGCTCAACGCCGACTACGCGCGCGTGCGCGCGCTGCACGCGAGCAGGAAGACGGCGCCGCTGGTGACGCTGGCGCAGGCGCGCGCGAACAAGACGCCCATCGACTGGGGCGCCTACGTGCCGCCGAAGCCGAAGTTCGTCGGCCGGCGCGAGATCCGCAACCAGGACCTGGCCGAACTCGCGCGCGTCATCGACTGGACGCCGTTCTTCCAGACCTGGGACCTCGCCGGGCGCTTCCCCGAGATCCTGCGCGACGAAGTCGTCGGCGCCGAGGCCACGCGCGTGTTCAGCGACGGCAAGCGCATGCTGCAGCGTCTGGTCGAGGGGCGCTGGCTGCAGGCCAACGGCGTCCTCGGGTTCTGGCCGGCGAACACGGTCGACGACGACACCATCGAGCTTTACGCCGACGAGTCGCGCGAGCGCGTGCTGCTGCGCTGGTCGCCGCTGCGCATGCAGACCGAGCGGCCGGTCGTCGACGGCGTGAAGCGCCCGAACCGCTGCCTGGCGGACTTCGTCGCGCCGAAGGGCGTCGCGGCGGACTACGTGGGCCTGTTCGCCGTCACCGCCGGCCTCGGCGTCGAGGCCAAGGAGCGCCAGTTCCTCGCCGACCACGACGACTACGGCGCGATCATGCTCAAGGCGCTGGCCGACCGGCTGGCCGAGGCGTTCGCCGAGCACCTGCACGAGCGCGTGCGGCGCGACCTCTGGGGCTACGCGCCCGACGAACTGCTGACGCACGAGGAACTCGTCGCCGAGCGCTACCGCGGCATCCGCCCGGCGCCCGGCTACCCGGCGTGCCCCGACCACCGCGTCAAACGCGCGATGTTCGACCTGCTGCAGGCCGGGCGCATCGGCATGGGGCTGACCGAGAGCCTGGCGATGACGCCGGCGGCGAGCGTGTGCGGCTTCTACCTCGCCCACCCGCAGGCGGTGTACTTCAACGTCGGGCGCATCGGCGACGACCAGCTCGCCGACTGGGCACGGCGCGAGGCGCTCGCCGAGGACGAGGCGCGCCGCGCGCTGGCGCCGGTGCTCGCGTAGCGCCCGTTTGGCCGTACCGCTCAGGCGGCGGGCAGGCCGCGCCGATACTGGATCGCTTCGGCGACGTGCGCGACCTCGATCGCGTCGCTCGCGGCGAGGTCGGCGATCGTGCGCGCGACCTTCAGCACCCGGTGCACGCTGCGGCCCGACCAGCCCAGCCGCTGCGCCGCCTGCTCGGCGAAGCGCTGCGCGGCGGCGTCGGGCCGGCAGTGGGCCGCGATGCCCGCGGCGTCGAGGTCGGCGTTGAGCCGCCCCTGACGCGCCAGCGCGCGCTCGCGCGCGGCGGCCACGCGACGGGAGGCGACTTCGGTGGGCTCGCCGTCGGGCGCGGCGAGCAGTTCGGCGGGCCCGACCGCCGGCACCTCGACCTGCAGGTCGACGCGGTCCAGCAGCGGCCCCGACAGCCGCCCCTGGTAGCGCGCGACCGCGTCAGGCGTGCAGCGGCACGCGCGCCCGGTGGCCGCCTGCGCGCCGAGCCAGCCGCAGGGGCAGGGATTCATCGCCGCGACGAGCTGGAAACGGGCCGGGAACGTCGCCTGCCGCGCCGCGCGCGAGATCGTGATGCGGCCGGTCTCGAGCGGCTCGCGCAGCGCCTCCAGGCTGCGGCGGTCGAACTCGGGCAGTTCGTCGAGGAACAGCACGCCGCCGTGGGCGAGCGAGATCTCGCCCGGCCGCGGCGGCGAGCCGCCGCCGACGAGCGCGACCGCACTCGCCGAGTGATGCGGCGCACGCACCGGCCGCCGGCCGAACGCGCGCGGATCGAAGCCGGCGCTGGCCAGGCCCTGCAGCGCGGCGCTGTGCAGCGCCTCGGCGTCGTCCATCGGCGGCAGCAGCGCGGGCAGCCGCTGCGCGAGCATCGACTTGCCGCTGCCCGGCGGGCCGATCATCAGCAGGCTGTGCCGGCCCGCCGCCGCGATGGTGAGCGCACGCTTCGCCGCAGACTGGCCACGCACGTCGGCGAGGTCGGGTGCCGGCGCCGCCGCGGTGGCCGCCGCCGGGGCCGCGCGCGACAGCGGCTCGGCCGCGTCGCCCGGCTGCAGCGCCCGCACGGCATCGAGCAGGTGGGTGCAGCGCCGCACGTCGACGCCGCCGACGAGCGCCGCCTCGTCGGCGCTGCCCGGCGGCAGCACGAGGGTACGACGGACCCCGGCCGCGCGGGCAGCGAGCGCGAGCGCGACGGCGCCGCGCACCGGGCGCAAGTCACCGGTAAGTGACAATTCGCCGGCGAACTCGTGGTCCGCGAGCCGGCCGGCGTCGAGCTGCTCGGCGGCGGCGAGGATGCCGAGCGCGATCGGCAGGTCGAACCGGCCCGACTCCTTCGGCAGGTCTGCCGGCGCCAGGTTGACGGTGATGCGCTTGTTGTGCGGAAAGACGAGCCCGCTGTGCAGCAGCGCCGCGCGCACCCGCTCGCGTGCTTCCTTGACCTCGGTGTCGGCCAGACCGACGAGCGTGAAGCTCGGCAGCCCGTTGGCCAGGTGCACCTCGACGCGGACCTCCGGCGCCTCGAGGCCAACGAGCGAGCGGCTGTGCACGACGGCGAGCGACATCGGCAGGCGGTGCAGGCGGATCCGGGCGGCGCGGCGAGAGGGGCTCGACGCATTGTCCGAACCCGCGGGCACGGGGCCGACCCCCCTCACGAGGGTCGGCGATGGCGCACCGTCGCGGTGCAAAGCCAGATCCCGCACCAGCGCGGTGCAATTCGGCATGTCGAGCCGAAGCCGTTCGGGCGGGGCCGAGGGCTTTTCCGCACGCGACCCGATGGCACGGAAGCTGCAGAACCGCCACCGGCATCCTTTCAACCCTGGAGCACCCGATGAAGAAGACCCTCCTGGCCCTGTCCGCGCTCGCGATCGCCGGCACCGCCCACGCCGAACTCTCGGCCAATCTCTCGCTGACCAGCAATTACAAGTACCGCGGCATCGACCAGAGCGACAACAAGCCCGCGATCCAGGGCGGCTTCGACTGGGACAGCGGCGGCTTCTACGTCGGCAACTGGAACTCGAGCATCGGCTTCACCGACGCCGGAATCGAGATGGACTTCTACGGCGGCTACAAGGGCGAGGCGGCCGGCCTCGGCTACGACGTCGGCCTGCTGTACTACGCCTACCCGGGCTTCAGCGACGGCAACACGACCGAGCTGTACGGCGGCCTGTCGTTCGGGCCGGTGACGGTGAAATACTCGCACACCGTCTCGAGCAAGTGGTTCGGCTCCGAGAAGGGCCGCGGCAACGGCTACTTCGACGTCGCAGCCGACTTCGAGCTCGGCGGCAGCCTGACGCTGAACACCCACGTCGGCTACAGCCGCTTCACGAGCAAGTGGAAGAACGAGAACGGCCTGCCGAACTACGTCGACTACCTGGTGGGCGTCACCTACGACCTGGGCAACGGCTTCGAGCTGTCGGGCGCCGCGGTCGGGGCGACGAAGAAGGGCGACTGGGGTGATGGCAACAAGGCGCGCTTCATCGTCACGCTGAGCAAGTCGCTCTGAGGCGCGCGCCGCCGCCGGGCCACGAACCACCGAAAGGAGTCTCGCAATGAAGATGGTGACCGCGATCGTCAAGCCGTTCAAGCTCGACGAGGTGCGCGAGGCGCTCAGCGCCATCGGCGTGCAGGGCATCACGGTGACCGAAGTCAAGGGCTTCGGTCGCCAGAAGGGCCACACCGAGCTGTACCGCGGCGCCGAGTACGTCGTCGACTTCCTGCCGAAGGTCAAGATCGAGGCCGCCGTCGACGACGCGCTGCTCGACCGCGTGATCGAGGCGATCGAATCGTCGGCGCGCACCGGCAAGATCGGCGACGGAAAGATCTTCGTCTCGACGCTCGAGCAGGTGGTGCGCATCCGCACCGGCGAAACCGGCAAGGACGCGCTGTGAGCCGAACCCCACACGGACTCGAAACCACCATGAAGAAACTCCTGGCCATCCTCGCCCTGGGCGCGCTGCTCATGGGCTTTGCGGGCGTCTCTTTCGCCCAGGAAGCCGCGTCGGCGCCCGCCGCCGAAGCCGCGGCCGAAGCCGCCCCGGCCGCCGAAGCCGCGGCACCGGCCGAAGCCGAGGAGGCGGCCGCCGAACCCACCGTGCACAAGGGTGACGTCGCCTGGATGCTCGTGGCCACGCTGCTCGTCGTGATGATGGTGCCCGGGCTGGCGCTGTTCTACGGCGGCCTCGTGCGCAGCAAGAACATGCTGTCGGTGCTGATGCAGGTGCTGGTCGTGTTCTCGCTGATCGTCGTGCTGTGGGGCATCTACGGCTACAGCCTGGCGTTCGGCGGCGAGGGCCTGATCATCGGCACGTTCGACAAGCTGTTCCTCTCCGGCGTCACGCTGGACAGCCTCGCCGACACGTTCAGCGACGAGTTCAAGCTGCCCGAGTTCCTGTTCATCGCGTTCCAGGCCACGTTCGCCGGCCTGACCTGCGCGCTGATCGTGGGCTCGTACGCGGAGCGCATCAAGTTCTCGGCCGCGCTGCTGTTCTCGGCGATCTGGTTCACGTTCTGCTACATCCCGATCGCGCACATGGTCTGGGGCGCCGGCGGCTACCTGCTCGACAAGGGCGCGCTCGACTTCGCCGGCGGCACCGTCGTGCACATCAACGCCGGCATCGCCGGCCTGGTGGGCGCCTACGTGCTCGGCAAGCGCATCGGCTACGGCAAGGAGGCGATGCCGCCGCACTCGCTGCCGCTGACGATGCTCGGCGCGGCGATGCTGTGGACCGGCTGGTTCGGCTTCAACGCCGGCTCCAACCTCGAAGCGACGAGCGGGGCCGCGCTGGCTGCCGTCAATACGCTGTTCGCGACCGCCGGCGCGGTCGTCGCCTGGTCGCTCGGCGAGGCGATGATCAAGGGCAAGGCGTCGATGCTCGGCGCGGCGTCGGGCGCGATCGCCGGGCTGGTGGCGATCACGCCGGCGTGCGGCTCGGTGGGCCCGATGGGCGCGATCGTGATCGGCGTCCTCGCCGGCTTCATCTGCCTGTGGGGCGTCTCCGGGCTGAAGCACATGCTCGGCGCAGACGACTCGCTCGACGTGTTCGGCGTGCACGGCGTGGGCGGCATCGTCGGTGCGCTGCTCACCGGCGTGTTCACCGCGCCGTGGCTCGGCGGCACCGGTGGCGACGACTTCTCGATCGCGAGCCAGGTGCTGATCCAGGCCGAGGGCGTCGTCATCACGATCGTCTGGTCGGCGGTGGTCGCGTTCATCGCCTACAAGATCGTCGACATGGTGATCGGTCTGCGCGTGAGCGAGGAGGAAGAGCGCGAGGGGCTCGACATCACGGCCCACGGCGAGACGGCGTACAACCGCTGACCCGCCGACTCTCGTCGACCCGGCGAGGGGCCACTGCGGTGGCCCCTTCTTCTTTCCGGGCCGCATTTTCGGCCGCGGCGAGCCGCGGGGTCACTCGACGCCGGCGTCGTAGACGATCACGGTGACGAAGCGGATCGGCAGCTCGACGAGCCGCCCGGGGCCGTGCGGGATCTGGCCGCTGA
>CALIDR010000038.1 GCA_938022295.1 uncultured Burkholderiaceae bacterium | reverse complement strand
CTGCCGCTCGGCGCCGCCGGCGTCGCGCCACTTCGTGCGCATCGACAGGCTGTCCTTGCCGACCGGGATGCCCACGCCGAGCGCCGGGCACAGCTCCAGGCCGACCGCGCGCACGGTGTCGTACAGCGCCGCGTCCTCGCCCGGCTCGCCGCAGGCGGCCATCCAGTTGGCGCTGAGCTTGACGCGCGAGAGTTCGATCGGCGCGGCGAGCAGGTTCGTGATCGCCTCGGCCACCGCCATGCGGCCCGACGCCGGGGCGTCCAGCGCCGCCAGCGGCGTGCGCTCGCCCATCGCCATCGCCTCGCCGCGCACGCCCGCGTAGTCGGCCAGCGTGACGGCGCAGTCCGCGACCGGCACCTGCCAGGGTCCGACCATCGGGTCGCGGTGGCTGAGGCCGCCCACCGTGCGGTCGCCGATCGTGATCAGGAAGCGCTTGCTGGCCACCGTCGGGTGGCGCAGGACGTCGAACGCGGCCTGCTCGAGCTTCACGCCGGTCAGGTCCAGCGCGGCTTCGGTGCGCGCGACGCGCTCGACGACGCGGTGCATCTTCGGCGGCTTGCCGAGCAGCACCTCCATCGGCATGTCGATCACGCGCTCGCCGTCCGGGCCGTCCTCGACGACGAGGTCACGCGCCTCGGTCGCGACGCCGACCACCGCGGACGGGCAGCGCTCGCGCGCGCACATCTGCTCGAACAGTGGCATCAGCGCCGGGTCGACCGCGAGCACGTAGCGCTCCTGGCTCTCGTTGCACCAGATCTCCTTCGGCGCGAGGCCGCTTTCCTCGAGCGGCACTTTCCGCAGGTCGAAGCGCGCGCCGCGGCCGGCGCCGTCGGCGAGTTCGGGGAACGCGTTGGACAGGCCACCCGCGCCGACGTCGTGGATCGCGAGGATCGGGTTCTTCGCGCCGAGCGCCCAGCAGTGGTTGATGACTTCCTGCGCGCGGCGCTGGATCTCGGGGTTGCCGCGCTGCACGCTGTCGAAGTCGAGGGCGGCGGTGTTGGTGCCGGCAGCCATCGAGCTCGCCGCACCGCCGCCCATGCCGATGCGCATGCCCGGCCCGCCGAGCTGCACGAGCAGCGTGCCGGCAGGAAACACCACCTTGTGCGTCTGCGCCTCGTCGATGCTGCCGACGCCGCCGGCGATCATGATCGGCTTGTGGTAGCCGCGCCGCACGCCGGCCACCGCCTGCTCGTAGACGCGGAAGTAGCCGGCCAGGTTGGGGCGGCCGAACTCGTTGTTGAACGCCGCGCTGCCCAGCGGCCCGTCGATCATGATCTGCAGGGCGCTGGCGATGTGCTCGGGCTTGCCGACGGGGTCGCGCTCCCATGGCTCGTCGGTGCCGGGCAGGTGCAGGTTCGACACCGAGAAACCCGTCAGCCCCGCCTTCGGCCGCGCGCCGCGGCCCGTGGCGCCCTCGTCGCGGATCTCGCCGCCGGCGCCGGTGGCCGCGCCCGGGAACGGGCTGATCGCGGTCGGGTGGTTGTGCGTCTCGACCTTCATCAGCACGTGGGCGAGCGTCTCGCGCGGGCCGTACTTCGGCGCGTTCGTGAAGCCTTCGGGCAGCCAGCGCTCGATGCGCCCGCCTTCCATCACCGCGGCGTTGTCGCTGTACGCGACCACGGTGTGCTGCGGGCTCGCCCGCTCGGTGTGGCGGATCAGTGCGAACAGGCTGTGCGGCTGGCGCCGCCCGTCGATCGTGAAGTCGGCGTTGAAGATCTTGTGCCGGCAGTGCTCGCTGTTGGCCTGCGCGAACATCATCAGCTCGACGTCGCTCGGGTTGCGCCCGAGCCGCCCGAACGCGTCGACGAGGTAGTCGATCTCGTCGTCCGACAGCGCGAGCCCGAACTCGGCGTTGGCTTCCACGAGCGCCGCGCGCCCGCGCCCGAGCACGTCGACGTGCGCCAGCGGCACCGCCGGGCGAGTGTCGAACAGGTGGCGCGGCGCCTCGGCGTCGAACGCCACGCTCTCCGTCATGCGGTCGTGCAGCAGCGCGGCCACCGCGTCGCGCTCGGCGTCGGCGAGCGGCTTCGCCCCGCCGAGCAGGCCGCCCTGGGTCGCCAGCCGGTATTCGGTGACCCGCTCGATGCGCTGCACCGCCAGGCCGCAGTTGTGTGCGATGTCGGTGGCCTTGCTCGCCCAGGGCGACACGGTGCCCAGCCGCGGCATCACGACGACGAGCGTGGCGCCCGCCGGCGGCTCGGCCGGCGGCGCGTCGGCGCTCGCCAGCAGGGCCTGCAGCCGGTCGCGCGTCTGGCGCGTCGGCGCCGCGGCGGTGGCCACCCAGTGCACGTGGCGCGCGCTCAGCACGACGAGGCGCGGGCACGCGGCCTGCAGGCGGGCGAGCAGCGCCGCGGCGCGCGCGGACGACAGCGCCGGCCCGCCGGGAAACGGCGTCAGGTGCGGGGACGGGGCGGGCATGGACGGGGGTCGGGGCTGGCGGTGCGGCGCGGGAACGGCGCCGCGGGGCGGCGTTGCCCCGTGGGCGGGAGGGCAAGCCGGAGGATTTTAGGGGCCGATGGGATAATCGTCGCCCATGACGATTCCGCTGAAGACCGGCGCCGAGATCGAGGCGATGCGCACCGCCTGCCGCCTCGCCTCCGAGGTACTGGACGTGCTGACGCCGTTCGTCAAGCCCGGGGTCACGACGCTCGAGCTCGACCGCATCGCGCACGACCACATGACGCGCGTACAGGGCGGCGTGCCGGCCACGCTCGGCTACCAGCCGCCGGGCTATCCGCCGTTCCCGGCGTCGATCTGCACCTCGGTCAACCACCAGGTCTGCCACGGCATCCCGAACGAGCGGCCGCTGAAGAACGGCGACATCGTCAACATCGACGTCACCGTGATCAAGGACGGCTGGCACGGCGACAACAGCCGCATGTTCGTCGTTGGCGAAGGCTCGATCGCCGCCCGGCGCCTGTGCCAGGTCACCTACGAGGCGATGTGGAAGGGCATCGTCAAGGTGCGCCCGGGCGCCCGGCTCGGCGACATCGGCCACGCGATCCAGAGCTTCGCCGAGGCGGCCGGCTACTCCGTCGTGCGCGAGTTCTGCGGCCACGGTGTCGGGCGCAAGTTCCACGAGGAGCCGCAGGTGCTGCACTACGGCCGCCCGGGCACGCTCGAGGAGCTCAAGCCCGGGATGATCTTCACGATCGAGCCGATGATCAACATGGGCCGGCGCGAGATCCGCGAACTCGGCGACGGCTGGACGATCGTCACCCGCGACCGCTCGCTGTCGGCGCAGTGGGAGCACACCGTGCTCGTCACCGAGACCGGCTACGAGGTGCTGACGCTGTCGGCCGGCAGCCCGCCGCCGCCGGCGTTCGTGCAGGCGTCGGCGCAGCCGCCGGCGCCGGTCACCGTCTGAGAGCCTGCGAAGGGATGGAGCGCACCGGCGTGAGGACGCCCGGAGGGCCAGGGTACCCGACGGCGCTGGGGGGCGTCGCGCCGCTGGCCCGGGCAGCGAGCCCGGGCGGCGCGGCGCGCCTGGCCCGGCGCCCTTGGCCACCCCGGCGCGGGTGCAAGCCATTCCTTCACAGGATCTGAGCGAGATGCTCGCCCCCGCGCCGGACGTCGGCGCGCTGCGGCAGCGCTTGCGCGACGGCAAGGCGGCGCTGCTCGAGCGCTTCCGCGCCGCGCGGCCGACGGCGCCCGCCGCCGCCCGCCTGCTGCGCGCGCTGACGCGCCACGTCGACGCGACGCTGACCGAGCTGTGGCGGCAGGTCGGCATGCCCGACGCCGCGGCACTGGTGGCCGTGGGCGGCTACGGCCGCGGCGAGCTGTTCCCCTACTCCGACGTCGACGTGCTGGTGCTGCTGCCCGACAGCGGCGACGCCGCGGTGCGCGAGGCGGCCGAGCGCTTCGTCACCGCTTGCTGGGACGTCGGCGTCGAGATCGGCTGGTCGGTGCGCACCGTGGGCGAGTGCCTGTCCGAGAGCGCGCGCGACGTCACGGTGCGCACGGCGCTGCTCGAGTCGCGCGCGATCTGCGGCGCGCGGCGGCTGTTCAACGCCTTCGCGCGCGTGCACGAGAAGTCGATCGACGCCCAGGCGTTCCTGCGCGCGAAGACGCTCGAGATGCACCAGCGCCACGTGAAGTACGAGGACACGCCGTACGCGCTCGAGCCCAACTGCAAGGAAAGCCCCGGCGGGCTGCGCGACCTGCAGGTCGTGATCTGGGTCGCGCGCGCGGCCGGCCTCGGCCGCAACTGGAAGGAGCTCGCCGCCAGCGGCCTGCTGACGACGTTCGAGGCGCGCCAGCTGCAGCGCAACGAAGGCCTGCTGAAGCTGATCCGCGCGCGGCTGCACCTGGTGGCCGGGCGGCGCGAGGACCGCCTCGTGTTCGACCTGCAGACCGCCGTGGCCGAGAGCTTCGGCTTCGTCTCGACGCCGTCGCTGCGCGCCTCGGAAGTGCTGATGCGGCGCTACTACTGGGCGGCCAAGGCGGCGACGCAGCTCAACCAGATCCTGATGCTCAACGTCGAGGAGCGCATCACCGGCGCCGAGGCCACGCCGATGCGCCCGCTCGAGGACCCCCGCTTCCTCGACCGGGGCGGCCTGCTCGAGGTCGCCGACGACGACCTCTACCGCCGCGACCCCGACGCGATCCTGCACACGTTCCTCGCCTACCAGAGCACGCCGGGCATCGAGGGCCTGTCGGCGCGCACGCTGCGCGCCCTGTACAACGCGCGCGACCTGATGGGCGGCGACTTCCGCCGCTCGCCTGCCAACCGCGCCACGTTCATGCGCATCCTGCAGCAGCCGGCGCGGCAGACGCACGTGCTGCGGCTGATGAACGCCACCAGCGTGCTCGGCCGCTACCTGTGGGTGTTCCGCCGCATCGTCGGCCAGATGCAGCACGACCTGTTCCACGTCTACACGGTGGACCAGCACATCCTGATGGTCGTGCGCAACATCCGCCGCTTCTTCATCCCCGAGCACGCGCACGAGTACCCGTTCTGCTCGCAGCTCGCGCTGCAGTGGGACAAGCCGTGGCTGCTGTACGTCGCCGCGCTGTTCCACGACATCGCCAAGGGCCGCGGCGGCGACCACTCCGAGCTCGGCGCGCTCGAGGTGCGGCGCTTCTGCCGCGACCATGGCGTCGCCCGCGCCGACACGCGGCTGCTCGAGTTCCTGGTGCGCGAGCACCTGACGATGTCGCGCATCGCGCAGAAGGAGGACCTGTCGGACCCGGCGGTGATCCAGGGCTTCGCCCGCCTGGTGGGCGACGAGCGCACGCTCACCGCGCTGTACCTGCTGACGGTGGCCGACATCCGCGGTACCAGCCCCAAGGTCTGGAACGCGTGGAAGGGCAAGCTGCTGGAGGACCTGTACCGGCAGACGCTGCGCGCGCTCGGCGGCGCGCGGCCCAACCTCGACGCCGAGATCGAGTCGCGCAAGGCCGAGGCGCGCACGATGCTGGCGCTGGCGTCGATGCTGCCGGGCACCGAGACGGCGCTGTGGAACACGCTGGACGTGAGCTACTTCGCGCGCCACGACGCCGCCGAGCTGGCCTGGCACGCCCGCGTGCTGTGGCGTCACGTGAAGACGCCGGTGCCGGTCGTTCGCGCGCGGCCGTCGACGGTCGGCGAGGGGCTGCAGGTGCTCGTCTACGCGCCGGACCGACCCGACCTGTTCGCCCGCATCTGCGGCTACTTCGACGGCGCGGGCTTCAACATCCAGGACGCGAAGATCCACACCACGCGCGCCGGCTATGCGCTCGACACGTTCCAGGTCGTGCACCCGCAGGTCGAGTCGCCCGAGAGCGCGAGCCACCGCGACCTGGTCGCCCTCGTCGAGAACCGCCTGCTCGCCGCGCTGACGAGCGACGGCCCGCTGCCGCCGCCGAGCCGCGGGCGCGTCTCGCGCCGCGTGCGCTCGTTCCCGGTCACGCCGCGCGTGTCGCTGCGCCCCGACGAGCGTGCGCAGCGCTGGCTGCTGTCGATCAGCACCAGCGACCGCGCGGGGCTGCTCTACGGCATCGCGCGCGTGCTGGCGCGCCACCACGTCAACCTGCAGCTCGCCAAGATCACGACGCTCGGCGAGCGGGTCGAGGACACGTTCCTCGTCGACGGCCCGGAGCTGCAGAAGACGAAGTCGCAGCTGCAGATCGAGAGCGAACTGCTCGACGCCGTCGCGCCGGTGCCGCCCGGCGGCTGAGCGCCCCGGGGCGCGTCCGTTCAGCGCGAAGCCGCGCGGTCGGCCGCGATCAGCGCCGCGGCCGCCGCGCGCAGGCCCTCGCCGGCCAGCGACGGCAGCCGGTGCCCGACGGCCGACGGCGCCGCGCCGTGCTGGGCCTGCGTCGAGCGCCGGTACGCCGGGTCGTAGTGGCGCACCATCACGCTTTCGAACAGCGCGTCGACGTCGCCCGCCCGCGCGAGCGCGCGCCAGTGGTCGAGCGTGTCCTTGCCCACCAGCGGCTTCTGCGGCTGCAGCAAGTCGACCATCGCCACCGGGTCGGCGGCCAGGTGCGGGTAGTCCTCGCGCCACAGCGCCACCCGCTGCGCCATCGGCGCCTCCAGGTGCACCACCGGCGAGCGGCGCATGGCCTCGAACAGCGCCTCGGGCAGCTGCAGCGCGCCGATCTTCTTGCTCTCGGCCTCGAGCCACACCGTGCGCGCCGGGTCCAGGCGGCGCATCGCGTCGAGCAGCGCGCTGTCGAATCGCTTCTGCGTCGGCTGCGGCGCGCCCGGCAGCGCACCGAGCAGCGAGCCGCGGTGGCTGGCGATCGCCTCCAGGTCGAGCACCTGCTCGCCCTGGCGCTGCAGCTCGTGCAGCAGCCGCGTCTTGCCGCAGCCGGTGGGCCCGCACAGCACGCGGTAACGCAGCGCCGGCGCGAGCGTGGCCAGGCCCTCGCGCACCCAGCGCCGGTAGCGCTTCCAGCCGCCTTCGAGCACGTCGACCGGGAAGCCGATCGTGCGCAGGTTGTCGGCCCACAGCCGGCTGCGCTTGCCGCCGCGGAAGCAGTAGACGAGCATGCGGTCGCGCGGGCCGTGGCGCGCGATCAGCGCCGGGATCTGCGCCGCGATGTTGCGCAGCGCGTGCGCGACGCCGATCAGGTACGCCGCGTGCTGGTCGGTCTTGTAGCGGATGCCGACCTCGGCGAACTCGGCGTCGTCGACCACCGGCAGGTTCACCGCGCCGGGGATGTGATCCTCGGCGTACTCGTGCGGCGAGCGCGCGTCGATCACGAGCGCGTAGGCGCCGAAGTCGTCGATGCCGAGCTGCCGGGGGTGCACCGCCGAAGCGGCGCTCTCGGGGGTGTGGATGGGCGGTGGGGTCGGCATGGCGGGACGAGGGTGCAGCCGGGGGCTCGGCCGTCGCGTCACGAGCACCCTTGCCGGCGCTCGACCCGACCTGCGGCGCCGCAGGCGCGCGGCCGTCGCGCCCTCGGCGGCGATTCTCGCCAATCCCCGCGCTCACCGTTCGCGCCTGCGCCGCCTTGCCGGGGCTCGTCCGCCGACGCGCACGCCCGTCCCCGCCCCACCGCCGGCCCTTGGTGGCATCGTTTCGAAGTCGTCTCCTCTCTTTCCCCCATGCCCGCGACGCGCCGGCACCTCGTGATCGGATCGGCCGCCGCGCTGGCTGCCGGCGGCAGCGCGTGGTACTGGACGACGCGGCGCGGCGACGATTCGCTCGCCGCGGTGGACAACCTGCTCGAGCTGCGCAACCTGCCCGCCAACCGCTGGGTCCGCTACCACGAGGAGAAGCCCGGCCACTGGAGCCGCCAGGGCCACGCGGGCATGGCGTTCGACCCGCGCCGCGGCTCGCTGCTGATCTTCGGTTCCGACACCCACGGCCAGGACTGGGACAACGCCGTGCACGAATTCAGCCCCGCCCTCAGGCGCTGGGAAACCCACCAGCCGGCCGCCGACCCGAAGACCTACCGCGTCGACGCCGACGGCCGCCCCGTCGCCGGACGCGACGCCGTACAGCCCTGGGCGATGCACACCTACGACGCGATCGAGGTCCACCCCGGGCTCGACGCGCTCGTCGTGATGTCGACGACGGAGCACACCCCCGTCCCGCCCGGCCTCGCGCGCCAGAGCCGGCAGCCGACGTGGCTGTACGACCTGTCGACGAGGCGCTGGCGGCCGTTCGGGAACAACGGCAAGCCGGCGCCGTCGTTCTTCGGCGGGTCGTCGGCCTACGACGACCGGCGGCAGGCGCTCATCGCCTACCGCGGCGCGATCTGGGAGCTCGACGCCGCCGCCGGCGAGTGGCGCCGCGCCGCCGCCGGGCACCACCAGCTCCACCACACGATGGTCTGGGCGCCGGGGCGCGGCGCCGCGTACGTGTTCGGCGACTACCAGCCGACGACCGCCGTCTGGTCCTACCGCCCCGGCGCGCTGATCGGCGCGCCCGGCCGCTGGGAGAAGCACGAACCCGGCGGCGACACCTGCCCCGCCTACACGATCGTGCCGGTGGCGTACGACGCCGCGCAGGACGTGTTCGTGCTCGTCGTCGACGACCCGGTGCCGGGCGCCGCGCCGCGCACCGGCGCGAGCTCGGCGTCGACCTACCTCTACGACCCCGAAGCCAACGCGTACACCAGGATCCCGGGCGCCGAGATGGCGCCGGTGGGCATGAACTACATGATGGCGTGGGACCGCCTCAACGGCGTGGTCTTCTACGTCACCGGCGACCGCGGCGGCGTCGTGACCGTCTGGGCGATGCGCCCGGCCAAGCCCGGCGGCAGGTGACGCCGGCCCCAAGACCGCACAATGCCGGGCGGTGCGACTTTTCGCCGACCGGTGCGACGGCGGCTCGCACGTCGCCCGCCAACGGCGCGCCCTGCCGCCCTCGCGCATGAACCTGAACGACGACTTCTCGCGCCGCGTGGTCCTGCACGCCGCCGACGCCCGGTGGGTGGACTCGCCGCTGCCGGGCGTGCAGCGCCGCATGCTCGACCGCGTGGGCGGCGAGGTGGCGCGCGCGACCAGCATCGTGCGCTACGCGCCCGGCTCGCGGTTCGCGCGCCACGTGCACGGCGGCGGCGAGGAGATCCTGGTGCTCGAAGGCACCTTCTGCGACGAGGCCGGCGAGCACTCCGCGGGCACCTACCTGCGCAACCCGCCGGGCACCGCGCACGCGCCGTTCTCGCGCGAGGGTTGCGTGCTGTTCGTCAAGCTCTGGCAGTTCGCCGCCGGCGACGCCGGGCCGGTGCGCATCGACACCCGGCGCGCGACGTGGCGCCCGGGGCTGGTGCCCGGCCTGGCGGTGCTGCCGCTGCACAGCCACGAGGGCATCGACACCGCGCTCGTGCGCTGGGCGCCCGAGACGCGGTTCCAGACGCACGCCCACCCCGGCGGCGAGGAGATCCTCGTGCTCGAAGGCGTGTTCCGCGACGAGGGCGGCGCCTACGCGGCCGGCAGCTGGCTGCGCAGCCCGCGCCGGAGCCGGCACACGCCCTTCACCGGGCCCGAGGGGGCGCTGATCTACGTGAAGGTCGGCCACCTCGGTGCCGAGCTGCTCGCGCCGCCCGCGGCGCCGTAGCACCGCCTGCCTGCGCGCGGCCCGATGCGCCTGACCCTGCTCCTGGCCGTGGTCGTGGCCGGCACGCTGCTCGGCGCGGCCGGCTGCACCGCGTGGCGCATCGGCGAGGCGCGCGAGCTGGCGCGCCAGAGCACGCCGCTGCAGCACACGCCGGCCGACACCACGCTGCGGCTGCTGATCGTGGGCGACAGCACCGGCGTCGGCACCGGCGCCAGCGCGCCGCAGGCGAGCCTGGCCGGGCTGCTGGCGCGCGACCATCCGCGGCTGTGGATCGAGAACCGCGCGCGCGACGGTGCCACCTTCGCCGGCGCGGCCGAGCAGCTCGCGCGCGGCGGACGCTTCGACATCGTGCTCGTGCTCGCCGGCGGCAACGACGTGATCCGCCTGCGCGCGCCCGAAGCGCTGCGCGCCGACATCGAGCGCACCGCGGTGCTCGCCCGCGAGCGCGCCGAGGTCGTCGTGCTGATGCCGGCGGGCAACGTGGGCAACGCGCCCTTCTTCCTGCCGCCGCTGTCGTGGGAGATGACGCGCCGCGCCCGCGTGCTGCACACCCTGGTGCGCGAGGCGGCGCAGCGCCACGGCCTGGTCTACGTCGACCTGTTCCGCGAGCGCGGCGACGACCCCTTCGTGCAACACCCCGAACTGAACGCCCGCGACGGCCTGCACCCGAGCGACGCCGGCTACCGCGAGTGGTACCGCACGCTGCTCGCGCAGCCCGGTATCGCCGAGCGGCTGGCGGCGGCGCGGGCGGGCGATCGATGACGCCGCGGAAGGCGCGTGTCCGGGGTCAGCCCGGAAGCAGCCACTCCGCCAGCGAGCGCGGGGAATGGATCGTGACGCCGCCGAAGGTTCTGCCGTAACCGCTGCCGAAGCGCGTCCGGTCGCCCGTGACGAGCACGTCGCAGCCGAGCCGGATGGCAGCTGCCAGCACCGGCCGGTCCTTCTCGGGCAGCCAGTCGGCGACAGCCGTCGATGCCCCGGCAGGCGACGCGGGCGCCGCGTGCAGGTTCGGCAACAGTGCCTTCAGCACGGCGAGCGCCTGCGGACCCTTGGCGACCAGATTTCGCCGGGCCTCGGCCACGACGAACGCATCGGCACAGCAGCGGTGTGCGTGCGCTGTCAGCAAGTGCAGCAACTGCCGGACGGCACCGTCGCTTTTCGCTGCCGAGAAGAGGATGTTGGCGTCGAGAAAGCCGCGCATCCCCGCGCGACCCGCTCCCGGCCGCCACCGCCGGCGCTCAGCGGCGGGCCTCGCGGGCGCGCCGGCTCGCCGCTGCCGCGGGCCGCACGCACCGCCAACACCTCGGCCAGTGCGGCCTCGTCGAACCCGCGCTCACGTTCGGCGGTGTGGATTTCCAGCGGCGGCGTCACCGCAGGGTGCAGCAGCAGATCCCCCGGCGTCGTCTCGGCGATCAGCTGGTCGTCGGGCTTCAGGCCCAGCGCCTGCCGCAGCTTGGCAGGCAGCGTCACGACGCCCCGGCTGTTGATGGTCACGGTGGCTTCCATGCATTTCAGCTCAGCAGAAATACAGAACTGCTGGGCCACTCGACGTCATCGCCACTGTGGGTCCCGTCGTCGCGCGGGGTCGTCCGGGGTGTCACGGCGGCGCTTGCGCGCCGGCCAACCGGCGAGGCGGGCGCAGCCGTCTCTCTGCCAGGCATCACCAAGCAAAACGGCCCACGCATCGCTGCGTGAGCCGTTCGGGTGTGTTCTCTGGTGGGCCCTGTAGGATTCGAACCTACGACCAACGGATTAAGAGTCCGCTGCTCTACCAGCTGAGCTAAGAGCCCGTGGCCTTCCGGCCTGTCCTGCCCGCCCGCGTGTGGTGGTGGGTCGTGCAGGATTCGAACCTGCGACCAACGGATTAAAAGTCCGCTGCTCTACCGACTGAGCTAACGACCCCCGTTGGCAGAGCGCTGGATTATAGACGGGCGCCGGGGCGCCACGGCACCGCGGCCAGCAGCTGGCGCAACGCCTCGGCCGCGGCCACCATGCCGAAGGTGGCCGTCACCGTCACGCTCGAGCCGTAGCCGTGGCAGTTCAGGCTGCCTTCGACTTCGCAGCTGCCGTCGGGGCGGCGCACCGCCTCCTTCGAGTAGACGCAGCGCAGCCCCATCGGCAGCCCGCCGCGGGGCGCGCCCTGGCGGCGCAGGCGCTGGCGCAGCGACGCGAGCAGCGGGTCGTGCGTGACGTGGGCCAGGTCGTCCACCGCCACCGCCTGCGGCTGCGCCTTGCCGCCCGCGGCACCGACGGCGACGAACGGCGCGCCGGTCTCGATCGCCCACGCCGCCAGCGTCAGCTTGGCCGCGACCTGGTCGCACGCGTCGACGACGACGTCGACCGGGTGGCGCAGCTGCGCAGGCCAGTTGCCGGGCTCGACGAACTCCTCCACGGCGTGCACGACGCAGCCGGGGTGGATGTCGGCCACGCGCTCGCGCAGCGCCTGCACCTTGGCCTGGCCGACGGTGGCGCCGAGCGCCTGCACCTGGCGGTGGATGTTCGACTCGGCGACGTGGTCGAGGTCGATCAGCGTCAGCTCGGCCACGCCGCAGCGCGCCAGCGCCTCGGCCGTCCACGAGCCCACGCCGCCGACGCCGACCACCGCCATGCGCGCGCGCCGCAGCCGCGCGTAGCCGTCGTCGCCGTGCAGGCGGCG
Organism: uncultured Burkholderiaceae bacterium; assembly: GCA_938022295.1. GTDB lineage: Bacteria > Pseudomonadota > Gammaproteobacteria > Burkholderiales > Burkholderiaceae_C > Calidifontimicrobium. The sequence continues at coordinate 7,578 of CALIDR010000038.1, read as the reverse complement.
CAGGCCGCCGAAGCGGCGCTCGAGGTCGGCGTCGAACCAGGCGGCGGTGCGCATCGGCGGCGGATCAGACGCTGCGCTCGAGGCGCCACACCTGATAGCGCACGCCGAGCACCGCGCCGCCGACGATGCCGGCCAGCGCGATGAAGCTGCCCACCGCCAGCGTCGACACGCCGCTCAGTCCCTGGCCCACCGTGCAGCCGAACGCGGTGACACCGCCCACGCCCATCAGCACGGCGCCGACGAGATGGTTGCCGAGGTCCTCGACGCTGCCGAAGCCCTCCCAGTGGAAGCTGCGGCTGGCCAGCGCGCCCGCCGCCGAGCCGACGATCACGCCGGCCACCGACACGACGCCGAGCGTCAGCCGCTTGCTCGCGTCGCTGTAGTACATCAGCCAGTCGAGCGCGTAGCCGATCGGCGCGACGAAGGTCAGCCCCTCCATCGAGCGCGAGCTGGTGGCGAGGAACGTGGGCTCGAGCGTGTCGGGGTGTTCGGGCACGAAGCCGAGCCGCCCCGAGACCCACCACGCCCCGACGACGACGGCGCCGATGCCGAAGCCGCCGGCCAGCACGTCGCGCGAACGCCCTTCGGCGCGCATCAGCGCCCAGGCGACGAGCGCACCGCCGATGCCCAGCCCCAGCGCGCCGGCCATCGTCGGCACCGGCACGCCGGCCGCGGCGGCGAGGAGCGAGGGCAGGTCCTGCCCGCCGGGCAGTTCGAGCGCGACCCGGTCGACGGTGTCGACGCGCCACACCGCGGCCACGCCGCGCATCGTGACGTAGGCGCTGAAGCCCAGCACGAGCAGCACGACGAGCGCCTTCAGGTTGCCGCCGCCCACGCGCACCAGGTTCTTGCTGCCGCAGCCCGACGCCAGCACCATGCCGAAGCCGAACGCGAGCCCGCCGAGCGCGTTGGACAGCCAGATCAGCCGCTCGCCGGCGTAGATGCTGTGGCGCGCCTCGACCCAGCCGAGGGCGACCATGGCGTTGAAGCCGATCGTCGCCGTGCCGATCGCCAGCGCCCACATGCGCATGCGCGACCAGTCGCCGACGTTGACGATGTCGGTCACCGCGCCCATCGTGCAGAAGTGCGTGCGCTGCGCGATCAGGCCGAAGGCCGCCGACACCGCGAAGCCGGCCCACAAGACGGTGCGCGTGAGCCCGGCGACGTCGCTCGCTTCCACACGCGGAATTCTAGGAGCGGCCTGCCGCCGGCCGGCGGTGCGCGGGGCGTCAGCGCAGCGCCGCCAGGCGGTCCTTGGCCGCGGCCGCTGCCTCGGACTGCGGGTAGGCCTTCTGCAGGTCGGCCAGCGTCTGCCGGGCGGCCTTGGTGTCCTTCATCTCGAGCTGGCTGTTGGCCACCGCGAGCATCGCCTCCGGTGCGCGCGGGTGCGTCGGCGTCTTGGCGACGAACTCGCGCAGCACCGCGATCGCCTCGGCGTACTCCTTCTTGCCGTACAGCGCGTTGCCCAGCCAGAAGCGCGCGCTCGGCACGTAGCCGCTGTCCGGGTGCCCGGCGACGAAGGCGGTGAACGCGCCGGCGGCGGCGGCGAAGTTGCCGCCGCGCAGCGTGGCCAGCGCGTCGTCGAAAGCGCGCTTCTCGGCCGGCGAAGCGAGGAACTCGCGGCCGTCGACGCTGACCTTCTGCGGCTCGAAGCGGCGCAGCCGCTCGTCCACGCCCTGCGCCAGGTCGGCCTGGCGGCGCTGCAGCTCGGCCAGGTCGCGCGCGAGCTGCTCGTTGCTGCCGCGCAGGCGCGCCACCTCGCCACGCAGCAGCTCGATCTCGGCGTTGAGGTCGACGACCGCGCGGCGCAACGGGGCGAGCGTCTCCGCGAGCTCGGCCTGTGTCTTCGCGAGCGCGTCGAGCGCAGCGCGGTTCTGCGCCTGCTCGGCTTCGACCTTGGTGCGCAGATCGACGATCGCGCGCCGCGCCTCGTTGTCGGGAAAGAGCTGCGCCTGCGCCGGCAGGCTGACGCCGATCAGCAGCGCGGCAGCGGCAGCGAGGCGGGTGCCGGCGCGGTGCATCTCACCGGTCCTTGATCTCGGCGCGGCGGTTCAGCGCCCAGGCGCGCTCGTTGCTCTCCGCCACCGCCGGGCGCTCCTTGCCGAAGCTCACCGCCTCGAGCTGCGCCGGGTTGGCCCCCAGCAGCGTCATCGAGCGCACCACCGCCTCGGCGCGGCGCTGCCCGAGCGCGAGGTTGTACTCGCGCCCGCCGCGCTCGTCGGTGTGGCCTTCGACGACGATGCGCAGGTTGCGGTCGGCCGTCAGCCGCTTGGCGTGCGTTTCGACGATCGGGCGGTACTCGTTCTTGATCACGTAGCTGTCGAAGTCGAAGTAGACGATGCGCTCGATCGAGTCGGCCGGCGCCTGCGTCGGCGCGAGGTTCACGCTGGCCACCTGCGACTGCGCGGCCGCTCCCGCGCCGGCCCCGGCGCCGGCACCCCCGCCGGCCGCCGCGGCGTCGGCGGCCGTCGGCGTGCGCGACTCGACGGGCACCTCGCCGTCGAGCTTGACCGGCGTCGAGCACGCCGCCAGGGCCAGGGCGCTGCCCACCAGCAGCAGCGTCGTCCAACGTCCACGCAGTCCAGTCATCGTCGTCATCTCCAGGGGTCGGAAGTGAAGGGGTCTCGGGCGGTGGCCGGAGGTCAGCGTCCGTAGGGGCCCCAGGCGGGCTCGCGGACGTCGACGCCGGTCGAGAGCAGCCGCGTCTTGATGCGCCCGTCCAGCGTCGTCGTCATCAGCACGTCGCGGCCGCCGGCCCGCGTGGCGTAGATGAGCAGGCGGCTGTTGGGCGCGAAGCTCGGGCTCTCGTCGTCCTTGGTCTCGGTCAGCGAACGAACGTTCCCACTTGCCAGGTCCATCAGCGTCAGCCGGAAGCCGCCGCCGGCGCGCGTGATGTAGGCGAGCGACCGCCCGTCGGGGCTGACGGCGGGGCTGATGTTGTAGTCGCCGCCGAACGTCACCCGCTCGGCCGCCCCGCCGCTGGCGGGCATGCGGTAGATCTGCGGGCTGCCGCCGCGGTCGCTGACGAAGTACAGCGTGCGGCCGTCGGCGGTGAACGCAGGCTCGGTGTCGATCGCGCCGCCTTGCGTCAGGCGCCGCGGCGTGCCGCCGGCCGCGGGCACCATGAACAGCTGCGAGCCGCCTTCCAGCGACAGCGTCACTGCGAGCTCGCGGCCGTCGGGCGACCAGGCCGGCGCGCTGTTGCTGCCGCGGTAGCTGGCCACGACGCGGCGCTGGCCGGAGGCCACTTCCTGCGCCCAGACGACGGCCTTCTGCGTCTCGAACGACACGTAGGCGAGCCACTTGCCGTCGGGCGACCACGCGGGCGAGATGAGCGGCTCGCCGCTGCCGAGCGCGACCTGCGCGCCCTCGCCGTCGGCGTCGGCCACGTGCAGCGAGAACCGGTTGCCGGCGCGGGTGACGTAGGCGATGCGGGTGGCGAACACGCCGGGCTCGCCGGTGAGCTGGCGGTAGACCTCGTCGGCCACGCGGTGGGCGGCCAGCCGCAGGTCGCCGGCGACGACGGCCTGGCTCTTGCCGCCGAGGTCCTCGCCCTTGAGCACGTCCCACAGCTTGAAGCGCACGTCGAAGCGGCCGTCGGCCAGGCGCGTGACCGAGCCGAGCACGAGCGCGTCGACGGCGCGCGCGCGCCACTCGGACATCACCGGCAGCGAGGTCTCGTCGAGCACGCCCGGCGCGTCGACGCCGCGGAACAGCCCGCTGCGCTCGAGATCGGCACGCACGATCGAGGCGATCGGATGGCCGCCGAGCGCCTCGTCGCGGAAACGCGCGATCGCGATCGGGATCTGCGTGGCCCCCACGCCGCTGATCTCGACGCGGAACTGCGCCAGCGCGGGCGCGGCCAGCGTGCCGCCGGCGGCCATCAACCAGTGTCGTCGGCGCCACATGCCTTGCAATGATCCGCGCGCGGCGGATAGGTTCAGTCGATGCGATGCGAAGGACATGGCAGTCCGCGGCAGCCGGCCGGGCGGGGGCGGATTGTAGGCGTGGGCCGCGCGGGGTCAGCCGCGATAATCGCGCGCCCGCCCATGCCCACGTTCACCCAGCGCCTGGCCCGCCTCAAGCCTTACTTCGCGTCGGGCCGCAAGGGATTCATCGCCGCGATCGCCGCCGCCAGCGTGGCCGCGGCCACCGAGCCGCTGATCCCGGCGCTGATGAAGCCGCTGCTCGACCAGGGCTTCGCCGGCGGCGGTATCCCGCTGTGGCTGGTGCCGCTGGCGATCATCGGCGTGTTCGTGATCCGCGGCAGCTCGCAGTTCATCACCCAGTACTCGCTCGCGTGGGCGACCACGCGCGGCGTGCTGGCACTGCGGCAGGCGATGTTCGCGCAGCTGCTGCAGGCCACGCCCGCGCTGTTCACGCAGCAGTCGGCCACCAGCCTGACCAACACCGTCGTCTACGAGGTGACGCAGGGCGCGAACCAGCTCGTGGGGGCGCTGCTGACGGTGCTGCGCGACTCGCTGACCCTCGTCGCGCTGCTCGGCTACCTGCTGTACCTGAACTGGAAGCTGACGGTGTTCGTCGCCCTGCTCGCGCCGGCGATCGTGATCGTCGTGCGCGTGGCGACGAAGCGGCTGCGCAAGGTCACGCGCGACGTGCTGGCGGCCAACGATGAGCTGGCATACATCGTCGAGGAGAACGTGCTGGCGTGGCGCATCGTGCGCCTGCACGGCGCCGGCGCCGACCAGAACGCGCGCTTCACGGTGCTGAGCGAGCGCCTGCGGCGGCTGCTGATCAAGTCGGTGGCCGCCGGGGCGACGATGTCGCCGATCACTCAGTTCCTGGCCGCCTGCGCGCTGTCGGCTGTGATCTCGGTGGCGCTGTGGCAGAGCACCACCGGCGGCGTGACGGTGGGCAGCTTCGTGGCCTTCGTTACCGCGATGCTGATGATGCTGATGCCGATCAAGCACCTGTCGGACGTCGCCGGCCCGATCACGCGCGGGCTGACGGCGCTGGAGCGCTGCGTCGCGCTGATCGAGGACCAGCCGCGCGAGCGCGGCGGCAGCTTCGACCCGGCGCCGCAGCGCGCGCGCGGCGAGATCACGCTGCGCGGCGTGACGCTGCGCTACCGCGACGACCAGGCGCCGGCGCTGGACCGCGTCGACCTCGAGCTGCACGCCGGCGAGACGGTGGCGCTCGTCGGCCCCTCGGGAGCCGGCAAGTCGAGCCTGATCCACCTGCTGCCGCGCTTCCTCGACCCGACCGAGGGCGAGGTGCGGCTCGACGGCGTGCCGCTGCCGCAGTGGAACGTCGACGCGCTGCGGCGGCAGTTCGCGATGGTGAGCCAGGACGTGGTGCTGTTCAACGACTCGGTGGCCGCCAACGTCGCGCTCGGCGGCACGCTCGACCGCGACCGCGTGCGCGCGGCGCTGCAAAGCGCCAACCTGCTCGACCACGTCGACTCGCTGCCGCAGGGGATCGACAGCCCGGTGGGCCACAACGGCAGCCAGCTCTCGGGCGGGCAGCGGCAGCGGCTGGCGATCGCGCGCGCGATCTACAAGGACGCGCCGGTGCTGATCCTCGACGAGGCGACCTCGGCTCTCGACTCCGAGTCCGAGCGCGCGGTGCAGGACGCGCTGGACCGCCTGATGCGCGGGCGCACGACGATCGTGATCGCGCACCGCCTGAGCACGATCGAGCACGCCGACCGCATCGTCGCGATGGACGGCGGCCGTATCGTCGAGCAGGGGCCGCCGGCGCAGCTGCTCGCCGCCGGCGGCCTGTACGCGCGGCTGCACGGCATGCAGTTCCGCACCTGAACGCCCACCCCCGGAGACACGCCGATGACGACCCCGATCAGCCGCTACCCGGTGCCCGAGCTAAAGGACCTGCCCGACGACATCCGCGAGCGCATCCTCGAGGTGCAGGCCAAGGCCGGCTTCGTGCCCAACGTGTTCCTCGCGCTGGCGCACCGGCCGGCCGAGTGGCGCGCCTTCTTCGCCTACCACGACGCGCTGATGCTCAAGGAGACGGGGTCGCTGACCAAGGGCGACCGCGAGATGATCGTCACCGCCACCAGCGCCGCGAACCACTGCCTGTACTGCGTCGTCGCGCACGGCGCGATCCTGCGCATCTACGAGAAGAAGCCGCTGGTGGCCGACCAGGTCGCGGTGAACCACCGCAAGGCCGACATCAGCCCGCGCCAGCGCGCGATGCTCGACTTCGCGCTGAAGGTGTGCCTGCGCTCGCACGAGGTCGACGACGCCGACTTCGAAGCCTTGCGCGCGCACGGCTTCGACGACGAGGACGCCTGGGACATCGCCGCCATCACGGCGTTCTTCGGCCTGTCCAACCGCATGGCCAACGTCACCGGCATGCGGCCCAACGACGAGTTCTACCTGATGGGGCGCGTGCCGAAGGCCAGACAGGGCTGACGGCGCGCACGGCGGTGGCGTCCGACGGCGTCGCGCCACCGGCGCTGGTGCTGCTGAACCCGCGCGCCGGCGGCGGGCGGGCGGCCCGCCTCGAGGCCGAGCTGCGCGCCGCGGTGGCGGCGCTGGCACCGCAGGCGACGGTCGCCGCGAGCGCCTCGGCGGCGCAGGCGGCGCGGCTGGTGGAGGCGTTGCCGCACGGGCGGCGGGTCGTCGTCGTCGGCGGCGACGGCACGCTGCACCACCTGCTGCCCGCGCTGCTTGGCGGCGGCCACGAGGCGGCGCTGGTGCCGGCCGGCGGCGGCGACGACACCGCGCGCGCCCTCGGCGTGCATCGGCTGCCGTGGCGCGAGGCGCTGCGCGTCGCGCTCACCGCGTCGAGCCGGCGCGCCGACCTGGCGCGCGTGCGCACCGAGCACGAGTCGCGCTGGTTCGTCTCGAGCCTGTGCGCCGGCTTCGACGCCGCGATCGCCCAGCGCGCCCGGCGGCTGCGCTTCGCGCCGCGGGGACTCGCCCGCTATCTGGTGGCGACGCTGGCCGAGATCGCCTTCCTGCGCGCCCACCGGCTGCACGTGCGGGCCGACGGCCGCACGCTGCACGACGGGCCGGCGCTGTTCGCATCGGTCGTCGGCACGCCGAGCTACGGCGGCGGCATGCCGCTGGCGCCAATGGCCGCGATCGGCGACGGCCGGCTCGACGTCGTCGTCGCCGGCCGCTTCGGCCGCCTCGGTGCGCTCGCGATGCTGCCGCGCCTGCTGCGCGGCACGCACCTGACGCATCCGCGCGTGCGCCACGCGGCGTTCGCGTCGCTGCGCCTGTTCAGCGACGACCCGCTGCCGCTGGCGGCCGACGGCGAGCCGATGGCGGCGGCACGCCGGATCGACGTCGACGTCGCGCCCGGCGCGGTGCGTCTCGTCGCGCGGTCCTGAGGACGTGTCTTGCGCCGCGGCGGCGCGCGGCGCCTGGGCGGAAGAGGTGTTTGGTGGCGGAACACGGAACCGAACCCGCGTCCGTCATCTGAACCAGATACGAAAGCGAACTCATTGTAGGTGCTCACCTGTATGAAACGAGCATTTCGGAATTCAGGCCGATCAACGCTGCGCCAGCTCGGACAACCATAAACACACCCATTCACACCCATTCTTGGGCGCCTTCACCACCTGCCCGGCCTGGATGCCACTTGCCT
>CALIDR010000037.1 GCA_938022295.1 uncultured Burkholderiaceae bacterium | reverse complement strand
CAGCTTGGCGTACAGCTCCTCGGCGGCGTCCCAGTAGTCGCGGTGCAGCGCGATGCGGCCGTCGGCCGCCAGGCGCAGGTGCGAGCCGCCGTGGATCGTCTGCTCGCCGCGCACGAAGCGCTTCATGCGGAAAGCGAAGTCCCAGGTCAGGAAGCACTGGTCGCGCTCGGCGACGATGTCGCGCACGACGAAGCGCGGCGCGTCGAGGGCGGCGAACATGTGGGCGAACACGGCCGCGATCGCCTGCGGGCCGCGCACGTCGTGGAACGGGTCCTTGAAGCGCGCGTCGGCGGTGTAGACCTCGTCCATGCGCGGCAGGTCGGCCGGGCTCAGGCGCTCGAAGCGCTCGACCAGACGCACGACGCGCGCGTCGGCGTGGCGCGGCGGGCTCGGCGCGGTCACAGCCCGGTGGCGCGGCGGATCGCCGCGAAGTACAGCCCGTCGCTGAGCACGCTGATGGCCTTCAGCGCGTGCGTGAAGCGCTTCGGGAAGTGGATCTCGAAGCGGCCCTTCTCCCACCCGGCGACGATCTGGCGCGCCGCCTCGTCGGAGCTGATCAGCGCCGGCATGCGGAATTCGTTCTGCGCCGTCAGCGGCGTGTCGACGAAGCCGGGGTTGATCACCGACACGCCGACGCCGAGCGGCTGCAGGTCGAGGTACAGCGTCTCGCCGAGGTTGATCAGCGCCGCCTTCGTCGGCCCGTAGGCGAGCGCCTTCGGCAGCCCGCGATAGCCGGCCACGCTCGACACCAGGCTCAGGTGCGCCGGCTGCCCGGCCTGCCCCTGCGCGATGAGCTGCGGCAGCACGGCGTCGAGCAGGTGCAGCGCGCCGACGTAGTTGACCCGCTGGTGGCGCAGCGCGTCGTCGAGGTCGAACGCGGTGGCGCGCATCGGGCGGTAATGCCCAGCGCAGTAGACCGCGAGGTCGATGCGGCCGTGGCGCTGCACGATCGTCGCCGCGGCGGCGCGCATCGCCTCGCGGTCGGTCGCGTCGAGCGCGATCGCCTCGCTGCCGGCATGGCGCCGCGCGAAGTCGTCCAGCGCCTGCGCGTTGCGGGCCGAGACGATCGCCCGCGCGCCGCGCGCGTGCAGCTCCTGCGCGGTGGCCCGGCCGATGCCGGTGGAGGCGCCGACGAGCCAGACGACCTGGTCGCGCCAGTCGCGGATCGGGGGGTTCAGGGCCATCGTGCGACGTCCGCCGGCGGCGCGCTCAAGGCCGCGTGAAGGCGAGCGTGACCTCGCCGAGCCTGATCCCGAACTTGCTCATCACCGCCTTGTTGAGCATCACGCGCTCGTCGACGAGGTACATCCAGTCGTCGAACTGCACGTGCCACACCCGCCCGTCGACCGGCAGCGCGAGGGTGTAGCGCCAGTTGAAGGCGTTGCCGGCGGCCTGGCCGCTCGCCTCGCCGACGACGTCGTCGGCGGTGCCGGTGTAGCGCCCGTCGGGCCACTTGCGCAGCCGCCACACGCGCCGCTGCCGTTCGCCGTCGCTGTAGGTGAAGTACTCGTCGAGCACGCCCTCGTCGCCGTTCCAGCTGCACTTCATGAGCACCGTGAAGCGGCGCACGACCTTGCCGCTGCGGTCGGTGAAGATGCCGTGGGCGGTGACTTCGCCGTCGAAGTACTGCCGCAGGTCCAGCAGCGGCCGCTCGGCGGCGTAGTCGGCCGGCGTCGGGCCGGCGCAGCCGGCCAGCGTCAGCGCGGCCGCCACGCCGCCGGCCAGCCACAGGCGCCTGTTCATTCGCGCGCTCCTTCGGGGTGGCGCAGCCAGTGCGTGACGAGCAGCGTCGCGGCGGCGAGCTTGAGCGCGCACGGCAGCACGCAGTAGGCGATCACGAGGGCGTCGAGCGCGGCGGCCTCGCGGCTGCCGGGCGTGTAGCCGAACCACTGCAGCAGCGGCAGCGCGAGCCCGGCGGCCAGCGCGAGGTTGAGCTTGGTGGCGAAGTTCCACCAGCCGAAGTAGGCGCCCTCGGCCTGGCCGCTGCGCCCGGCGCGCTGGATCACGCCGGCCAGCAGCGCCCCCGGCAGCGCCAGGTCGGCGCCGAGCGCCAGGCCGCTGGCGATGCACACCGCCGTGTAGCCGGCGACGTCGCCCGGCCCCAGCAAGGCGGCCCAGACGAACGCCGCCACCGCGAGCACCATGCCCGCGAGCCACGCGCGCGCCAGCCCGAGCCGGCGCACGACGCGCACCCACAGCGGCATCGACAGCGCGCCGGCGGCGAAGTAGCTGGCGAGGAACAGCGGCTCGAACGCCGGCGCCTGCAGGCGGTCGCGGATGAAGAACAGCACCAGCGTCGCCGGGATCGCGCTGGCGATGCCGTTGACGAGGAAGATCGCGAGCAGCCGCCGGAACGCCGGGTCCGCCAGCGGCAGCGTCGTCGGCACCGCCAGTGGCGCGGCCGTGGGTGCGTCCGTTCGGGGTGCGCGGGCGAGCAGGGCCACGCCGAGCGCCAGCGCGAGCGCGAACACGACGGTGGCCGCGCCCATGCCGGCGAGCGCCGGCAGGACGCTCGCGACCAGCACGCCGGCCAGCGCGAAGCCCTCGCGCCAGGCCACCACGCGCGCGCGCTGCGGTGCGTCGCCGCCCAGCCGCGCGCCCCACGCCTGGTGGCTGACGGCGAGCACGCTGTAGGCGAGGTAGGTCAGCGCCAGGCCGAGGCCGCACCACCACAGCAGCGCCGTGACGCCTTCGACGGCGGGGAAGAACAGCGCCCGAAAGCCGACCGCGGCGGCGACCGCCGCCACGGCGGCGGCGATCAGCACGCGGGCGGCCGAGCGGGCGAACCAGCGGTCGACGAGGCGGCCGATCCACGGGTCGGTGACGGCGTCGAACAGCCGCGCGCCGAGCAGCAGCGCCCCCAGCAGCGCCAGCGGCACGCCGAACTCGGTCGCGTAGTGGTTCGGCAGCATCACGTACAGCGGCAGCGCGACGAACGCGAGCGGCAGGCCGAGCGCGCCGTAGGCGACGCCGGCGCGCCAGGCCGCCACCGCCGCCGCACCGGACGGCGGCGCGCCCGTCGGGGGGGCGCTTCGGGGCGGCATCGCCAGCGTGGGCGCGGACACGGTCGACCCGCCTTCAGGCCCGGCCGCTGCCGAGCAGGGCGTCGCGCAGCCGCGGCTCCGACGTCTGCGGCGCCAGCCAGATGCCGAAGAAAAGGCGCGTGAACTCGGCGTCGCGCACTTCGCCGAGCGCACGGCCGTTGGCGAACAGGCGCGTCGCCTCGCCGGGGCGCTGCACGCCGGTCAGGCGGTCGCCGGCCTGGATGTCGGGTATCAGCGCCGCCAGTTCGGCCTGCCAGCGCTGCGCCCGCGCGGCGTCGAACTCGCCCACGCGCCGCATCTCGGCGATCGAGCGTTCGGCGATCAGGCGGCCGACGAGCGCGCGCGCGTACTCGATCTCGAGCGCCAGCGGCAGCGCCGCCCAGTCGTCGTCGCGCGGCCGCCGCGGCGCCCACAGGCGCGCGTCGTAGACCGCCAGCCCCAGGAAGCGCAGCCGCCCCTGGCCGATCAGCCGCGCCTCGGGAACCTCCGCGGCGACTTCAGGCGGGGCGGTCGATGCGCGCGCCCCTGACGCGACCGCGGCGAGCGGGGCCAGCAGCAGGGTGCGGCGGGTGATCGCGCGAGCCATCGCCGGGGCCTCAGTCGCGCTGCAGCGTGAACTGCACGACGTCGGTGTTGCCGGTGGCGAACGCGGCTTCGCAGTACGCGAGGTAGAACTCCCACGTGCGCAGGAACCGGGTGTCGAAGCCGAGCCTGCGCACCTGCGGCTCGCGCTGCAGGAACGCGCTGCGCCAGCGGGCGAGCGTCTCGGCGTAGTCGCGGCCGAACGCGAATTCGCCGACCACGCGCAGCCCCGCCTGCGCGGCGGCGGCGCGGAACGCCGCCGGGCTCGGCAGCAGGCCGCCCGGGAAGATGTACTGCTGGATGAAGTCGGTCGACTTGACGTAGCGCGGGAACAGGTCGTCGCGGATCGTGATCGTCTGGATGCACGCCCGCCCGCCCGGCCGGAGCTTGTCGTGCACGGTGCGGAAGTAGCTCGGCCAGTACTCGCGGCCGACGGCCTCGAACATCTCGATCGAGCAGATGGCGTCGAACGGGCCGTCGGCGAGATCGCGGTAGTCCTGCAGCCGCAGGTCGACGCGGTCGGCGAGCCCGGCGGTGGCCATGCGCTGGCGCGCGTGGGCGAGTTGCTCGTGCGACAGCGTGAGCCCGGTGACGTGGGCGCCGAAGTCGCGCGCCGCCATCTCGGCCAGCGCCCCCCAGCCGCAGCCGATCTCGAGCAGCCGCTGCCCGGGGCCCACGCCTGCCTCCGCGAGCGCGCGCCGCACCTTGGCCTGCTGGGCGTCGGGCAGCGAGCGCGAGACGTCGCCGTCGAACCACGCGCTCGAGTAGTTCATCGTCTCGTCGAGCCACAGCGTGTAGAACGAGTTGCCGATGTCGTAGTGGGCGTGGATGTTCCTGCGGCTGCCGCGCCGCGAGTTGCGGTTCAGCAGGTGCTTGACGCGGTAGGCGAGCGACCCCCACCACGAGCCGTAGATGATCGACTCGGCGGCCTCGCGGTTGGCGATGAACAGCTTCAGCAGCGCAGCCAGGTCAGGGCTCGTCCACGTGCCGGCGATGTACGACTCGGCGAAGCCGATGTCGCCCGACTTCAGCGCCGCGGCACAGACGTCCCAGGTGCGCAGGCGGATCGCGCCGCGGGGCTCGGCGTCGGCCGGGTTGCCGAAGCGGGCCTGGCCGCCGTCGGGCAGCTGCACGTCCAGCGTGCCGCGCTGCAGCCCGTGCAGCAGGCGGAAGACGGCGCGCGCCGACGCCGGAGCCGACGCGGGCAGCGAGTGCGGGGCGGTGGTGGTCGTGCTCATCGGACGGGTCGGGGGTCGGTCAGCGGGTGACGAAGGCCTCGGGCGGCGCGGGCTTGGCGAAGAACGGCACGCGCTTGAGCGCGAGCCGCAGCGCGTGCCAGTGGATGCGGGCGATCACGCCGAGCGTCATCAGCGGCATGCCGAAGAAGGCGCGGCGCACGGCGCGCGGCGTCACCGGCTCGAGCGTGCCGCTGACGCTGGTGTGCAGCAGCGGGCCGTCGGCGTCGTGGTGGTCGATGCGCACGACGGTGCGCGGCGCCGGCGCCGGGGCGCCGAGGTCGGTGCGCATGAAACGGAAGCGGTAGTGGCCCTCGACGCGGCAGAACGGCGAGACGTGGAACACCTTGCGCGCCGTGAGCTCGCGGCCGAAGCGCAGGCCGGGGCCGTCGAGCAGGTAGCAGTGGCGCTCGCCGAACGTGTTGTTCACTTCGGCGACGATCGCCGCCAGCGACCCGTCGCGGCGGTGGCAGTACCAGAAGCTGACCGGCTTGAACACGTAGCCGAGCACGCGCGGGTAGCAGTGCAGCCATATCTCGCCGTCGGCGTCGGCGATGCCCTCGCGCGCGAGCAGGGCATCGATCCAGGCCAGGCAGTCGGCGCCGCCGTCGCCGTGGTCGCGGTCATGGAACGAGACGAGGCCGAATCGGTTGCGCAACAGCGCGGCGTCGGGCCGCGCGCGCAGCGAGCGAAGCGGCAGCAGCAGGAAGTAGGTCGGATGGTCGAAGCCGTGCCGGGCCGGGCGCAGGCGCTGGTGACGCACGCGGCCGATGCCGATCAGCGGCCGCGCATCCGGGGCCTGGCCGGTGCCGCTCACGCCGCCTCCGGCGTCGCGGTGTCGCCGCGCGCCCACGCGGCGCGCAGGCCCTCGACGACGGCGAGCCCCGACATCAGCCCGTCCTCGTGGAAGCCGTAGCGTGTCCACGCGCCGCAGAACCACGTGTGCGCGCGGCCCTGGATCTCGCCGACGCGGCGCTGGGCGTCGATCGCGGCCTGGTCGAACACCGGGTGCGCGTAGTCGAACTCCGCGATCACGCGCCCGGCGTCCGGCTCGCGCACCGGGTTGAGCGAGACGACGACCGGCGTGGCGAACGGCAGCGGCTGCAGCTTGTTGAGCAGGTAGTGCAGGCAGACCTGCGCGCGCTCGCGGTCGTCGTTCGTCGCGCGCTCGTAGTTCCACGCCGCCCAGGCCAGCCGCCGCCGCGGCAGCAGCGCGGTGTCGGTGTGCAGCACGGCGCGGTTGGGCTGGTAGCGGATCGCGCCGAGCACTTCGCGTTCGTCGGGCGTCGCGTC
>CALIDR010000036.1 GCA_938022295.1 uncultured Burkholderiaceae bacterium | reverse complement strand
GGCCAGCCGCCGCGTCGTCGCGCTGTCGCTCTGGTCCGAGCCCGACACCGTGTAGCCGAGGTTGTGCAGGATCTCGGCGATCCCGCTCATGCCGGCACCGCCGACGCCGACGAAGTGGATGTGCTTGACGGCGTGTTTCATGGGCAAAGCCTCCGGCTTTGCATCACGGGTGACGGATGAGGGATGACGGACGGGCGCGCCACGCCGACGCGGTTGCACTCATGCGTCGTGCGAGCGCAGCGGGCGTCGTCCGTCATCCGTCATCCCCTCACGAGCCGCTCGATCTCGTCGGCCACGCGTGCGGCCGCGCGCGGGCGGGCGAGGGCGTGCGCCTTCTCGGCCATCGCCAGCAGCGCGCCCCGATCGAGGCTGCGCAGCACGTCGGCGAGCCGCTGCGGCGTCAGCTCGGGCTGCGGCAGGTGGATCGCGGCGCCGTGCTGCGCCATGTACAGCGCGTTGTCGCGCTGGTGCGCCGTGGTGCTGGCGACGAACGGCACCAGCACCGAGGCGACGCCGGAGGCGCACAGTTCGCTCACCGTCATCGCCCCGGCGCGGCAGAGCACGACGTCGCACTCGGCGAGCCGCCGGTGCATGTCGTCGACGAATGGCAGCACCTCGGCTTCGATGCCGGCCTGCGCGTACGCGGCGACGACCTCGCCGTGCTCGGCGGCGCCGGTCTGGTGCGTCACCAGCGGGCGCGACGCGGCGTCGAAGCGGGCGAGTGCCGCCGGCACCGTGCGGTTGAGGACCTGCGCGCCGAGGCTGCCGCCGACGACGAGCAGGCGCAGCGGCCCTTCGCGGCCGGCGAAGCGCTGCGCCGGCGGCGGCAGCGCCTCGATCTCGGCACGCACCGGGTTGCCGGTGACGACGGCACGTTTGGTCGTCGCCGCGGCGGCACCGTCGAAGCCGAAGGCGACGCGGTCGGCCACCGGCAGCAGCGCGCGCGTGCTCAGCAGCAGCGCGGCGTCGGCGTTGACGAGCACGAGCGGCTTGCCGAGCAGGGAGGCCATCAGGCCGCCGGGGAAGCACACGTAGCCGCCCATGCCGAGCACGGCGTCGGCGCCGCGCCGGCGCAGGATCGCCAGGCAGTCGGCGAACGCCTTCAGCAGCCGCATGCCGCCGGTCAGCGTGTGCACGAAGCCCTTGCCGCGCAGGCCCGAGAAGCCGATCGTGTCCAGCGGTATCGCGGCGCCGGCCTCGCGCGGCACGAGGCGGTTCTCGATGCCGTGCGCCGTGCCGAGCCAGCTCACGCTCCAGCCGCGGCGCCGCATCTCGCGCGCCACCGCGAGGCCCGGCATCACGTGCCCGCCGGTGCCGGCCGCCATCACGACGAGGTGCGGCATCACGCGCGCCCTCCGCGCATGAGCGTCCGGTTCTCGATGTCCACGCGCACCACGATCGCGAGCGCGACGAGGTTCATCAGGATCGCCGAGCCGCCGTAGCTCATCAGCGGCAGCGTCAGCCCCTTGGTCGGCAGCAGGCCGAGGTTGACGCCGGCGTTGATGAAGACCTGCACGCCGATCCACAGCCCGATGCCCTGCGCCATCAGGCCGGCGAACACGCGGTCGAGCGCGATCGCCTGGCGGCCGATCAGGAAGATGCGCCGCGTCAGCCAGAAGAAGGCGACGATCACGGCGCACACGCCGACGAAGCCGAGCTCCTCGCCGATCACCGCGAGCAGGAAGTCGGTGTGCGCCTCGGGCAGGTAGTGCAGCTTCTCGACGCTGCCGCCGAGCCCCTGGCCGAAGATCTCGCCGCGGCCGAACGCGATCAGCGAGTGCGTCAGCTGGTAGGCCTTGCTCTGCACGTAGGCCGGGTTCCAAGGGTCGAGGTAGGCGAAGATGCGCTCGGCGCGCCAGGGGCTGGCGACGATCATCGCGACGAACGAGCCGAGCAGCGCCGCCACGCTGAGCGCGAACATGCGCCCGTTGACGCCGCCGAGGAACAGGATGCCCATCGCGATCGTCGCGATGACGAGGAACGCGCCCATGTCGGGCTCGGCGAGCAGCAGCAGGCCGACGACGGCGAGCGCGACCACCATCGGCGCCACGGCGCGGAAGAAGCGCTCGGCCTCGCCGCCTTCGGCCCGGCTCGCGTCCATCTTGCGCACCATGTAGCCGGCGGCGTACATCGCGATCGCGAGCTTGGCGAACTCGCTCGGCTGGAAGTTCATCACCCCGAGCGGGATCCAGCGCCGCGCGCCGTTGACCGCGATGCCGACGAACGGCAGCAGCACGGCGGCGAGCAGCGCGATCGCGCCGACGAAGATCACGCTGGCCCACTTCTCCCAGAACGCGATCGGCAGCTGCACGACGACCAGCGCGGCGACGAAGCCCACCGCCAGCGCGAACGCGTGGCGCACGAGGAAGTGCGTCGGGCTGTAGCGCGCGAAGCGCGGGTTGTCAGGCAGCGCGATCGACGCCGAATAGACCATCACCAGGCCGAGCAGCAGCAGCGCCGCGGTGACCCACACCAGCGTGCGGTCGAACCCGGCCACGTGTACCGGCTGGCCGCCGCGCGAGCGCAGCCCGTCGCGCACCGGCAGCGCCGCGGCGCCGCTGCGCTGCGCGCGCCGCTGCCGCCACGCCGCCCACCAGCGCCCGGGTCCACGCGCGGCTGCCGCGCTCATAGCACCTCCCCGCGCTCGTGGGCGAGCGCGCGCACCGCGTCGGCGAACACCTCGGCGCGGTGCGCGTAGTCGCGGAACATGTCCAGGCTCGCGCACGCGGGGCTCAGCAGCACGGCGTCGCCGGGCCTCGCCTGCGCGAAGCACCAGGCGGTGGCCGCCTCCAGCGTGGCGTGCCGCGCGACGGCGATGCCGGCGTCGCGCAGCGCCGCGCCGACCGCGGCGTCGATCGCCGCCGCGTCGCGGCCGATCAGCGCCACCGCGCGCGCGTGGCGCACGAGCGGGGCGGCCAGCGGTGCGAAGTCCTGTCCCTTGCCGTCGCCGCCGAGGATCACGGCGAGCCGGCCCGGCGCCTGGTCGGCGCCCAGCCCTGCGAGCGCGGCCACCGTCGCGCCGACGTTGGTGCCCTTGCTGTCGTCGACCGCGTCGACGCCGCCGACGCGGCCGAGGTGCTGCACGCGGTGCGGCTCGCCGCGGTACTCGCGCAGGCCGTGCAGCATCGGCGCGAGCGGGCAGCCGATCGCCGTGCACAGCGCCAGCGCGGCGAGCGCGTTGGCCGCGTTGTGGCGGCCGCGGATGCGCAGCGCGTCGGCCGGCATCAGGCGCTGCAGGTGCAGTTCCTCGTCGTCGGCGGTGGCGCGCCGGCCGCGCCGACCGGCGCCGTCGGCGGGCTGGGCGCGCACGAGCCAGGCCATGCCCTGCTCGGTGACGAGCCCGAAGTCGCCCGGCCGCCGCGGCGCGTCGAGGCCGAACGACACCACGGCGCGCATCGGCGCCTTGCCCTTGGTCTTGCCGGCAGCGGCGGGCGGCTCGGCCGCCATCGCGGCGACGACCGGGTCGTCGCGGTTGACGACCATCACCGCCTGCCGGCCGTAGATGCGTGCCTTGGCCGCCGCGTAGGCCTCGAAGCCGCCGTGCCAGTCGAGGTGGTCCTGCGTCACGTTGAGCACGACGGCCGCGCTCGGCTCGAACGCGCCGGCGTCGTGCAGCTGGAAGCTCGACAGCTCGAGCACCCACACCGCGGGCAGCGGCTGGCCGCCGTCGGCCGCCTGCAGCGCCGCCGCGAGCGTGTCGAGCATCGTCGGCCCGATGTTGCCGGCCGCGGCCACCGTGCGCCCGGCGCGCTCGGCCAGCAGCGCGGCCAGCGCGGTCACCGTCGTCTTGCCGTTGGTGCCGGTCACGGCGAGCACCTGCGGCGCGTAGTCGCGCGCGGCGCGCAGGTCCGCCAGCGCCCGCGCGAAGAGGTCGAGCTCGCCCTGCACCGCCACGCCGCGGGCGCGCGCCGCGGCCAGCAGCGGGGCGATGCGCGCGTCGTGCGGCGCCAGCCCCGGGCTCTTCAGCACGAGCGCCACGCCGTCGAGCGCGCGGTCGTCGAGGGCCCCGGCGGCGAACGCGGCTGCGGGGACCTCGGCGCGCAGCGCGGCGAGCTGCGGCGGCGCCTCGCGCGAGTCCCACACCCGCACCGCCGCGCCGTGGCGCGCGCACCAGCGCGACATCGCCAGCCCCGACTGGCCGAGCCCGAGCACGAGCACCGTGAGTCCGCGCAGGTGGTTCATCGCAGCTTCAGGCTCGCCAGGCCGATCAGGCACAGCAGCATCGTGACGATCCAGAACCGCACGACGACCTGCGTCTCCTTCCAGCCGCTCTTCTCGAAGTGGTGGTGCAGCGGCGCCATCTTCAGGATCCGCCGCCCCTCGCCGTAGCGGCGCTTGGTGTACTTGAACCACGTCACCTGCGCCATCACCGACAGCGCCTCGGCGACGAAGACGCCGCCCATGATCGCGAGCACGATCTCCTGCCGCGTGATGACGGCGATCACGCCCAGCGCCCCGCCGAGCGCGAGCGCGCCGACGTCGCCCATGAAGACCTGCGCCGGGTGGGCGTTGAACCACAGGAACGCGAGCCCGGCGCCGGCCATCGCGGCGCAGAAGATCAGCAGCTCGCCGGCGCCGGGGATGTACGGCAGCAGCAGGTAGCGCGAGAACACGGCGTTGCCCTGCACGTAGGCGAAGATGCCCAGCGCCGAGCCCACCATCACGACCGGCATGATCGCCAGCCCGTCCAGCCCGTCGGTGAGGTTCACCGCGTTGCTCGCGCCGACGATCACGAGGTAGGTGAGGATGATGAAGCCCCACACGCCGAGGGGGTAGCTCACCGCCTTGAAGAACGGCACCAGCAGGTCGGTGGTGGCCGGCAGCGGCGCCGCGAAGCCGCTCTGCACCCAGCGCACGAACAGCTCCCACACGCGCTGGTTCGAGCTCTCCGAGACCGCGAACGCGAGGTAGAACGCCGCCACCAGCCCGATCACCGACTGCCAGAAGTACTTCTCGCGCGAGCGCATGCCTTCCGGGTTCTTGTCGACGACCTTGCGCCAGTCGTCGACCCAGCCGATGGCGCCGAACCCGAACGTCACCAGCATCACGATCCAGACGAAGCGGTTGCTCCAGTCGAACCACAGCAGCGTCGACACGCCGATGCCGATCAGGATCAGCACGCCGCCCATCGTCGGCGTGCCGCTCTTGGCCAGGTGCTCGGCCACGCCGTAGTCGCGGATCGGCTGGCCGATCTTCAGCTCGGCGAGGCGGCGGATCACCCACGGCCCGAACGCGATGCCGATCAGCAGTGCCGTCATCGCCGCCATCACGGCGCGGAACGTCAGGTACTGGAACACGCGCAGGAAGCTCAGCTCCTCCGGGTACAGCGCGAGCAGCCATTGCGTCAGCGCGAACAGCACCGTTCACTCCGCGGCCCGCGCCTGCAGCGCCTGCACGACGCGCTCCATGCGCATGAAGCGCGAGCCCTTGAAGAGCACGGCGCGGCACGCCGGCCGAGCCGGCAGCGCGGCGAGCAGCTCGTCGACGCTCGCGTGGTGGCGCGCCGCCGCCCCGAACGCCTGCGCGGCGTGCACGCTCGCGGCGCCGGCCGTCCACAGGTGCTCGATGCCGCGCTCGCGCGCCCAGGCGCCGACCTCGGCGTGGAACGCCGGGCCGCGGTCGCCCACCTCGCCCATGTCGCCGAGCACCAGCCAGCGCGGCGCGGGCTCGGCCGCGAGCAGGTCGATCGCCGCGCGCACCGAGTCGGGGTTGGCGTTGTAGCTGTCGTCGATCAGCACCAGCGGCGCGCCGTCGACGCGCAGCACCTGCCGCTGGGAGCGCCCGCGCACCGGCTCGAAGGCCTCGAGGCCGCGCGCCACGGCCGCCAGCGGCGCGCCGACCGCGAGCGCGCACGCGGCGGCGGCGAGCGCGTTGCGCACGTTGTGGCGGCCGGCCATGCGCAGCGAGGCCGCCGCCGTGCCCGCCGGCGTGTGCAGCAGCAGCGCCCAGCGCGGCGCGCCGCCTGCATCGGTCCACGTCGCCTCGGCGGTCACGTCGGCGGCGGTGCCGTCGAGCGCGAACGTGCACTGCGGGCGCGCGCCGGCGATCGCGTGCCACAGCGGCGCGAAGGCGTCGTCGGCCGGGTAGACCGCCGTGCCGCCGGACGGCAGCGCCGCGATCGCGCTGCCGTTCTCGCGCGCCACCGCCTCGACGTCGGCCATGAACTCCTGGTGCTCGCGCTGCGCGTTGTTGACCAGCACCACCTGCGGCTGCACCAGCGCCGCGAGCCGCGCGATCTCGCCCGGGTGGTTCATGCCGAGCTCGACGACGCCGGCGCGGTGCCGCGTCGCCGCGTCCTGGCGCAGGCGCAGCAGCGTCAGCGGCACGCCGATGTGGTTGTTCAGGTTGCCGGCGGTGGCGAACGCGCCGTCGCCGAGCCAGGCGCGCAGGATCGAGCCGATCATCTGCGTCACCGTCGTCTTGCCGTTGCTGCCGGTCACGGCCACCAGCGGCAGGTCGAAGCGGCGCCGCCACGCGGCGGCGAAGTCCTGCAGCGCACGCAGCGTGTCGGCCACCTGCACGCCGGGCATCGTGCGCGCGTCCAGGCCGCGCTCGGCCAGCACCGCCACCGCGCCGGCGGCGCGCGCCGCGGCGAAGAAGTCGTGGCCGTCGAAGCGCTCGCCCTTCAGCGCGACGAAGAGGTCGCCCGGCTGCACGGCGCGGCTGTCGCTGCCCACGCGCGCGATCGCGATCGCGCCGTCGCCGACCAGCGTCGAGCCGGGCAGCATCGCGTGCACCTCGCGAAGCGTCGTCATCGCCGGCGCGCTCGCGGCACTCATGCGCCCCCCGCCCGCGCGCGCAGCGCCGCGGCGGCCTCGTCGGCGTCGGAGAACGGCCGCCGCACGCCGTCGATCTCCTGCGTCGTCTCGTGGCCCTTGCCGGCCAGCAGCACGACGTCGGCCGGCCGCGCCTCGGCGATCGCCAGCGCGATCGCGGCGCGCCGGTCCTCGACGACGCGCGCGCGCGAGCGGTCGGCAAGACCGGCGGCGATCTGTTCGAGGATCGCGCCCGGCGCCTCGCCGCGCGGGTTGTCGCTCGTCAGCACGACGTGGTCGGCCAGGCGCTCGGCCACCGCGCCCATCAGCGGTCGCTTCGTCGCGTCGCGGTTGCCGCCGCAGCCGAACACGCACCACAGCCGCCCGCCCCGCGCCGCGGCCAGCGGGCGCAGCGCCGCGAGCGCCTGCTCGAGGGCGTCGGGCGAGTGCGCGTAGTCGACGACCACCTCGGGCAGCACTGCGATGTCGACCCCGGCCGGCCGCACGCGCTGCATCCGCCCCGGCACCGCGGGCAGCCGCGGCAGCACGGCCGCCGCGTCGGCCAGCGGCACGCCGAGGGCGCGCAGCATGCCGACGACCACCAGCAGGTTGTCGACGTTGTAGTCGCCGATGGCGCGGCTGTCGACTTCGAGCGCCGCGCGCCCTTCGCGCAGCGTGAACGACAGACCGTCGCCGCGGTAGGCCAGGCCGTCGGCCGTGAGGCGCGCGCCGCCGCGCCGCGAGACGGTCCACAGGTCGACGCCGCCGGCGGCG
Source organism: uncultured Burkholderiaceae bacterium (assembly GCA_938022295.1). GTDB lineage: Bacteria > Pseudomonadota > Gammaproteobacteria > Burkholderiales > Burkholderiaceae_C > Calidifontimicrobium. Next base: position 5,892 of record CALIDR010000036.1, on the reverse strand, counting down.
CGCATCTCGGCGGCGAGCGCGGCGCCGAACGCGTCGTCGACGTCGACCACCGCCGCCCGCAGCCCCGGCCACGCGAACAGCCGCCGCTTGGCCGCGCCGTAGGCGTCCATCGTGCCGTGGTAGTCCAGGTGGTCGCGCGTCAGGTTGGTGAAGCCGGCCACCGCGATGCGCGTGCCCGCCAGCCGGTGCTCGGCCAGGCCGATCGACGACGCCTCGATCGCGCAGGCGGCGAAGCCGTCGTCGGCGAAGCGGCGCAGCGTGGCCTGCAGCCGCACCGGGTCGGGCGTCGTCAGGCCCGACGGCGCGAGGTCGCCGGCGCGCCCCTCGCCCGGCGGCTCGCCGATGCCGAGCGTGCCGACGAGGCCGCAGCGCCGCCCGAGCAGCGCGAGCGCCTGCGCCGTCCACCACGCCGTCGAGGTCTTGCCGTTGGTGCCGGTCGTCGCGACGACGTCGAGTGCCGCGCTCGGCTGCCCGAAGTAGGCGTCGGCGACCTCGCCCGCCGCGGCCTTCAGCCCGGGCAGCGAGGCGATGCGCTGGTCGACGAACGCGAACGCCTCGGCGCCGTCGTGCTCGACGAGGCAGGCCGCGGCGCCGGCGGCGAGCGCCGCGCGCGCGAACTGCCGGCCGTCGACCGCGTATCCCGGCCAGGCGACGAAACCGTCGCCGGCGCGCACCTGGCGGCTGTCGGTGCGCAGCGTGCCGGTCACGCGCTCGCGCAGCCACTGCGCGGCGGCGGCGGGCGACTTGAGCCGGGTCATCGTCACGTCAGAAGCTCTCGGTGGCCGCCGGCACCTGGCGCGCCAGGATCTGCGGCGTGACGTCGAGGTCCGGCGGCACGCCCAGCGTGCGCAGCGTCTGCTGCACGACCTCGCTGAACACCGGCGCGGCGACCGCGCCGCCGTAGAACACGCCATTGCTCGGCTCGTCGACCATCACCGCGACGACGATGCGCGGGTCGCCGATCGGCGCCAGGCCGACGAACCAGGCGCGGTACTTGTTGGTCGCGTAGCCCTTGCCCTCCTGCTTGCGCGCGGTGCCCGTCTTGCCGCCCACCGACCAGCCGAGCGTCTGCGCCAGCGGCGCGGTGCCTCCCGGGCCGGCGGCCAGCTGCAGCATCTGCCGCACCTGGCGCGCGGTCTCGGGCGAGATCACGCGCTCGCCGGCGGGCGCGGCGCCCTCGCGCTTGAGCATCGTCACCGGCACCAGCTCGCCGTCTTGGGCGAACACGGTGTAGGCGCGCGCGAGCTGCAGCAGGCTCGCCGACAGGCCGTAGCCGTAGCTCATCGTCGCCTGCTCGATCGGCCGCCACGTCTTGTGCGGCCGCAGCCGGCCGCTGACCGCGCCGGGGAAGTCGATCTGCGGCTTCTGGCCCAGCCCCAGGCTGCTGTAGAGCTCCCACATCTCGCGCGGCGGCATCTGCATCGCGAGCTTGACGGTGCCCACGTTGCTCGACTTCTGGATCACCTCGGCCACCGTCAGCGTGCCGTACGGCTTGTGGTCGCGGATCGTGCTGCCGGTGATCGTGATCGTGCCCGGGGCGGTGGCGATCGGCGTCGTCGCGCGCACGCGGCCGCTTTCGATCGCCCACGCGGCGATGAACGGCTTCATCGTCGACCCCGGCTCGAAGGTGTCGGTGAGCGCCCGGTTGCGCAGCTGCTCGCCCGACAGCTTCTGCCGGTTCGCGGGGTCGAAGCTCGGGTAGTTGGCCAGCGCCAGCACCTCGCCGCTGCGCGCGTCGAGCACGACGACGCTGCCGGCGCGCGCCCTGTGCTGCGCCACCGCGTCGCGGATCTTCTGGTACGCGAAGGCCTGCACCTTGGCGTCGATCGAGAGCGCGAGCGGCCGCCCGTGCACGGGGTCGATCTGGTCGCGCACGTCCTCGACGACGCGCCCGAGGCGGTCCTTGACGACGTCGCGCGAGCCGTCGGTGCCGCGCAGCGTCGACTCGAACGCGAGCTCGACGCCCTCCTGCCCCTTCTGCTCCACGTCGGTGAAGCCCACCACGTGCGCCGCCGCCTCGCCCTCGGGGTAGCGGCGCTTGAACTCGCGCGTCTGGTACACGCCCTTCAGCCCGAGCGCCTTCACCTGAAGCGCGACCGGCTCGTCGACCTGGCGGCGCAGCCAGACGAACTTCGGGTTGTCGGCCAGCCGCCTGTCCAGGTCGGCCACCGTCATCCCGAGCGCCTTCGCCAGCGCGCGCCGCTGGGCCGCGTCGGCCTCGAAGTCGCGCGGGATCGCCCACACCGACGGCGCCTCCACGCTCGTGGCCAGCAGCTGGCCGTGGCGGTCGTAGATCTCGCCGCGCGTGCCGGGCAGCCTGAGGGTGTGCAGGTAGCGCTTCTCGCCCTCGCGCTGGTAGAAGTCGGTGCCGACGATCTGGATTTGGAACGCGCGCCCGACGAGCAGCAGCGAGCCGAACGCGATCAGGGCGACGACCAACTGCGAGCGCCACGACGGCGTCTTCGACGCCAGCAGCGGGCTGGTGCCCAGCGGCACGCTGCGCACGCCGGCGGCCGGGCTTCGGCGAGGGATGCGAGCGGTCATCGCACCTCCGGCTGCGCGACCGTCGCCGGCGCGGCCACGTAGTGCGTCACCGCGGGCGTGGCCGGGCGCATCGACAGCCGCTCGCGCGCCGCCTTCTCGACCCGCAGGTGCGTCGCCTGCGCCTGGCGCTCGGCCTCGAGGTGGCGGAACTCGACGTCGAGCTGGCGCTGCTGGTGGCGCGCGCGGTCGAGCTCGGTGTACAGCCGCCGCGACTCGTAGTAGGTGCGCACGACGACGAGGCTGCTGGCCACCAGCGCCAGCGCGAGCGCGACCTGCAGGCGCGTCATGCCGCGGATCCTTCGGCGGTGCGCTCGGCCACGCGCAGGATCGCCGAGCGCGCGCGCGGGTTGGCCGCGACTTCGGCGGCCGCGGGCCGCACGCGCGCGAGCGCGCGCAGGCGCAGCGGCCGCGGCGGCGCGAACGGGGCACGGCGGTCGACCGTCTCGCGGCTCTCGCGGGCGACGAACGCCTTCACGATGCGGTCCTCGAGCGAGTGAAAGGTGATCACGGCAAGCCGTCCGGCCGGGGCGAGCAGGTCCAGGGCCGCGTTCAGCCCTTGCGCGAGCTCGTCGAGCTCGGCGTTGACGTGAATCCGAAGAGCCTGAAACGTACGCGTGGCCGGATCCTGCCCCGGCTCGCGGGTCTTGACCGCACGAGCCACGAGCGCGGCGAGCTCGGCGGTGGTGCGCACGGGCTGGCCGCCCGCGCGGCGAGCCGCAATCGCCTTTGCAATCGCAGCAGCAAACCGTTCTTCGCCATGGTCGCGGATCACCCTCGCGATGTCACGCTCGTCGGCACGGGCCAGGAAGTCGGCCGCCGTCTCGCCGCGCGTCGGGTCCATGCGCATGTCCAGCGGCGCATCGTGGCGAAAGCCGAAGCCGCGCGCCGGGTCGTCGAGCTGCGGCGAGCTCACGCCCAGGTCGAGCAGCACGCCGTGCACCTGCGCGATGCCGCGCGCGGCCAGCGCCTCGCGCATCGTCGCGAAGCTCGCGTGCACGATCTCGAACCGCGGGTCGGCGATCGCCGTCGCGCCCTGCGTCGCCGCGGCGACCGCCTGCGGATCCTTGTCGAACGCGATCAGCCGCCCCGCCGGCGCCAGGCGCGCCAGGATCGCCCCCGCGTGGCCACCGCGGCCGAACGTGCCGTCGACGTAGACGCCGTCGGGCCGCGTCACCAAGGCCTCGACGGCCTCGGTGAGCAGCACCGGGATGTGGGACCATGACGACACGGGTCAGAAGACGAGGGCCGCGATCTCGGGCGGCATGCCCTGGGCGAGGACGCGCGCCTCGTGCTCGGCGTGGCGCTGCTTGTCCCACAGCTCCAGGCGGTGGCCGTTGCCGATCAGCAGGACGTCCTTCTCCAGGCCGGCGGCCTCGCGCAGCTCGGGCGAGACGAGCACCCGCGACGCGCTGTCGATCTCGACGTCGGTCGCGCTGCCGAGGAAGACGCGCCGCCAGCCGTCGACGGCCATCGGCATCGCGAGCAGCTTGTCGCGGAACGCCTCCCACGCCGGGCGGGGGAACACGAGCAGGAAGCCGTCGGGGTGCTTGGCCAGCGTCAGCCGGCCTTCGGACAGCGTCAGCAGCAGGTCGCGGTGGCGCACCGGCACCGTGATGCGGCCCTTGCCGTCGAGCGCGAGCGCCGAAGTGCCCTGGAAGACTGCCGACCCCACGATTCCCCACCAAATCCCACCAAACGACACTTTATCTGCAGGAACCGGGCCGGTCAACGGTGGAACGCGAAAAATTTAATGGAATCAATCACTTACGATCGATCTCCGGCACCGGTCCAGAAGAGATTTCCGTTCAAAAATAAGCACTTGCGTGGTGTCGTGAAAGCGATCGATGAGATCGCGCCGACTGCTTGGCCGACGTCCGCCGCCCTCGCCGGTCAGGTCGTCGACGGCCGCGCCAGGCGCGGCTTGACCCACAGCCACGCCACGATGCCCACGCCGAGGAACGCCAGCGACGTGAGCGCCAGCGCGAGCGTCGAGTGCATCACCAGCGGCGCGATCACGCCGGCCACGAGGCCGTTGGCGACGCTGCCGACGAACGACTGCAGCGACGACGCCATGCCGCGGCGGTCCGGCGCCTCGTCGAGCACGAGCAGCGTGACGACGGGCACCATCAGCGCCCAGCCGAACGCGAAGCCGGCGATCGGCCACAGCGCCCACCACGCGCGGGCGTCGAACGCGGCGTTGAGCGCGACGTTGACCAGCGACACCGCGAGCATGATCACGAAGCCGTGGCGGATCTGGTGCCGCGGCTTGATGCGCCCGGCCACCCGCCCGCTGAGCCACGCGCCGCCCATGATGCCGCCGATCGTCAGCAGGAAGAACCAGAAGAACTGCGTCGGCCCGAGCCCCAGGTGCTCGCCGAGGAACACCGGCGAGGCGAGCACGTAGAGGAACATGCCGTTGAACGGCACGCCGCTGGCCAGCGCCAGCGCGAGGAAGCGCGCGCTCGCGCCCAGGCGCCAGTAGCCGCGCATCAGCGGCGCGACGGCGAACGGCTGGCGCGCGGCCTCGTGCAGCGTCTCGGGCAGCCAGCGCCAGTTGGCCCACCACAGCGACGCGCCGACGGCGGCGAGGAACCAGAAGATCACGTGCCAGTCGGCGTGCACGAACAGCCACCCGCCGACCACCGGCGCGACCGCGGGCGCCACGCCGAAGTAGATCGTCACCTGGCTCATCACCCGCTGCGCGTCGGCCGGCGGGTACATGTCGCGGATGATCGCCCGCGAGACGACGATGCCCGCGCCCGAGGCCATGCCCTGCAGCGCGCGGAACGCGACCAGCCAGCCGATCGTCGGGCTCAGCGCGCAGCCGATCGACGCCAGCGTGAACACGCCGACGCCGGCGAGCACGACCGGGCGACGGCCGAAGCTGTCGGCGAGCGCGCCGTGGAACAGGTTCATCAGCGCGAAGCCGAACAGGTACGCCGACAGCGTCTGCTGCATCTGCACCGGCGTGGCGCCGAGCGAGCGCGCGATGCCCGTGAACGCGGGCAGGTAGGTGTCGATCGAGAACGGCCCGAGCATGCCCAGGCACGCCAGCAGCATCGCCAGCGCCCAGCGCGGATGGCGCCAGAGCTTGTCGGCGTCGGGGTTCAAGTTCGGGGCGTCGGCACGCGGCAGGGCCGCGCGCGGCGCGGCGAACAAGCGTGAAGCAAGCCGGTAGGCCGGATTCTGTGCGGCCGGGGCGCCTCGCGGCGCCGCGGCCGTGACCGCCATTCGTCTGGGCCGGGGGTCGCCCACCCGGCTCGGTGCCACCCACCCGCACGCTACCCGGGCCGGGTCACGGCGTGCCTATTCGGTGTTGCTGCGCGTAGAGATTGCCCGTTTCACCCA
>CALIDR010000035.1 GCA_938022295.1 uncultured Burkholderiaceae bacterium | reverse complement strand
ACGGGCGCGAGTAGCGCAGGGCAGCCAGCGCGCAGCGCTGGCCGCCGAGGTGAAGCGCCGCCGCCCGCGCGCACGGCGCTTTGCCGCGCCAACCTACGCAGGCCACTCAAAGCGAACGGTCAATGTCGGCAGAGGGCCGTTGCCGGACAACACATCCGCGCAGTCACCAGCCAAACGAGGCGAGGCAAGCCACCGAACGTCGCCCATGAACGGTCATGGCAATCGGGCCCGTCGCACTGCCGATTTGACCCCCGATGCCCGCAGTGGTACCTTTACTGACCAGTCAGTCAGTAACCCACACGTGACCGCCATCGCCGACGCCGTCCCAACCGGCACCCGCCAGCGCCGCAAGGAAGCCCGCCCCAGCGAGTTGATCGACGCCGCGCTCGCCCTGTTCGTCGAGAAGGGCTTCGCACACACACGCGCCGAGGAGGTGGCCGCGCGCGCCGGCGTCTCCAAGGGCACGCTCTACCTCTACTACGCGAGCAAGGAGGAACTGCTCAAGGCGGTGATCCGCGAGCGCCTGTCGGCCGAGATCGAGGCCGGGGTGGCGCTGTTCGAGCGCTTCGAGGGGCCGACGCCGGTGCTGCTTCGCGAGGTCTTCCACGACTGGTGGAGCCGCCTGCTCGACAGCGAGGTCTCGGGCGTATTCAAGATCGTCGTCACCGAGGTGCGCAACTTCCCGGAGATCGCCGACTTCTACGCGCGCGAGGTCGTCGAGCCCGGCACGCAGCTCATCGCGCGCATGCTCCAGCGCGGCATCGAGCGCGGCGAGCTGCGCCCGGTCGACGTGCCCACCGCCGTGCACTCGCTGCTGCTGCCGATGATCATGCTGTGCCTGCACAAGCACACGCTCGGCGCCTGCGGCTGCGAGGCGCGCGGCATCGAGCCGCGGCAGTTCATCCGCGACCACATCGACCTCGTGCTGCAGGGGCTGCTCGCGCGGCCGGCGGCGCCGGCGGGGCACGCACCGTGAGCCGCGCGCTGCGGATCGCCGCCGGCGTCGTTGCGGTGACCGTCGCCGTGGGCGGCGTCGCCTGGTGGCGCAGCGCGCAGGCGCCGGCCGGCTCCACCGTCGCGCCGGCGCCGGTGGCCGCCGAACCGGCGCTCGAACTCGGCGAGCCCGACCTCGTGACCGCGCGCCGCGTCGAGCTCGCGCACGTCGTCGAGGTCGCGGGCGGGCTGCGCGCGCTGGACACCGCGTTCGTCAAGGCGCGCGTGGCCGGCGAGGTGCTCGCGGTGCTCGCGCGCGAGGGCGACGCCGTGCGACGCGGTCAGCTGCTCGTGCGGCTCGACCCGACCGAACTCGACTGGCGGCTGCGCCAGGCCGAGCAGACCGCGGAGGCGAACCGCGCCCAGCTCGACATCGCGCGCCGCGCGCTCGACAACAACCGTGCCCTCGTCGCCCAGGGTTTCATCTCGCCGACCGCGCTCGAGAACTCGGTGGCGCAGTACGCGGCGGCGCAGGCCAACCTGAACGCGGCGCTGGCGGCGGTCGAGCTCGCCCGCAAGGCGCGCGCCGACGCCGACGTCGTCGCGCCGATCGCCGGCGTCGTCGCCCAGCGCCTCGTGCAGCCGGGCGAGCGGGTGGCGGTCGACGCGCGGCTGCTCGAGATCGTCGACCCGTCGCGGCTCGAGCTCGCGGCGGCGATCCTGCCGGCCGACGCCGCGGCGCTGCGCGTCGGCGCGCCGGCGTCGCTGCAGGTCGACGGCGTGGCCGCGCCGGTCGCAGCCCGCGTCGCGCGCCTCAACCCGAGCGCTCAGCCGGGCTCGCGCGCCGTGCTCGCCTACCTCGCGCTCGAGATGCAGCCCGGGCTGCGGCCGGGCCTGTTCGCGCGCGGCACCGTCGAGCTCGGCCGTGCGCGCGTCGTCGCCGTGCCCGCCTCGGCGGTGCGCATCGAGCAGGCGCGCCCTTACGTGCTGCAGGTCGAGGGCGACCGGGCGGTGCAGCGCGTGGTCGCCCCCGGCCGCCGCGGGCTCGTCGACGGCGTCGAGTGGGTCGAGATCGGCGGCGTCGACGAAGGCGCGACGCTGCTGGCCGGCACCGTCGGCCTCGTGCGCGACGGCACGCGCGTGCGCGTGACGCTGCCTGCGGCCGCGCCCGCGGTCGCCGGGCGCCAGCCCTGACGCCGCCGCGCCATGTGGTTCACGCGCGTCTCGATCGCCAACCCGGTGCTGGCGACGATGGTCATGCTGGCCTTCGTCGTGCTCGGCCTGCTCGGCATCCAGCGGCTGAAGGTCGACCAGTTCCCGAACATCGAGTTCCCGACCGTCGTCGTCCAGGTCGCCTACCCCGGCGCCGCGCCGGAGATCGTCGAGAACGAGGTCACGCGCCGCGTCGAGGAAGCGGTCAACACGATCGCCGGCATCAACCAGCTGTTCTCGCGCAGCCACGAGAGCGCGTCGGTCGTCATCGTGCAGTTCAACCTCGACGTCGACGGCCGGCGCGCGGCCGACGACGTGCGCGAGAAGCTGTCGCAGATCCGCGCCGCGCTGCCCGACGAGGTCGACGAACCGAAGGTCTCGCGCTTCGACCCCGCGAGCCGCCCGGTGTGGACGGTGGCGCTGACGTCACCCGACGGCAGCGTCGACCAGCAGGCGCTGACCACCTACGGCGACCAGGTGCTGAAGAAGCGCCTCGAGAACGTGCGCGGCGTCGGCGCGGTGACGACCGTCGGCGGCGTCAAGCGCGAGGTCAACGTCTACCTGAAGCCGCAGGCGTTGGAGGCGCTCGGCGTCGGCGTCGACCAGGTGCGTGCCGCGCTGCGCGCCGACACCCGCGAACTGCCGGTGGGCGCGCTGCGCACCGCCGAGGCCGAGCGTGCCGTGCTCGTCGACGCGCGGCTGCGCCGCGCGAGCGACTTCGAGTCGCTGATCGTCGCCCGCCGCAACGGCGTGCCGGTGCGCCTGGCGCAGGTCGCCGACGTCGTCGACGGACCGCAGGAGATCGAGACGCTGGCGCTGCTCGACGGCCGGCGCACGGTCGCGCTGGACGTGCAGAAGGCGCAGGGCGAGAACACGATCGAGGTCGTCGACGGCCTGAACGGCGCGCTCGAGGCGCTGCGGCCGCAGCTGCCGCCCGGCATCGCCGCCGAGGTGGTGCGCGACAACTCGCGCCCGATCCGCGTCGCCGTGCACAACGTGCGCCAGACGCTGCTCGAGGGCGCGGCGCTCACGGTCCTGATCGTGTTCCTGTTCCTCAACTCGTGGCGCTCGACGGTGATCACGGGCCTCACGCTGCCGATCGCGCTGGTGGGCACGTTCGCCTTCATGCACGCGTTCGGCTTCTCGATCAACATGGTCACGCTGATGGCGCTGAGCCTGTGCGTGGGCCTGCTGATCGACGACGCGATCGTCGTGCGCGAGAACATCGTGCGCCACGTGCAGATGGGCAAGACGGCGCACGACGCCGCGCTCGAGGGCACCGACGAGATCGGACTTGCCGTGCTCGCCACCACGCTGTCGATCGTCGCCGTGTTCCTGCCGATCGGCTTCATGGGCGGCATCATCGGCAAGTTCTTCCACGAGTTCGGCATCACGATCGTCGCCGCGGTGCTGATCTCGATGTTCGTCAGCTTCACGCTCGACCCGATGCTGTCGAGCGTGTGGCACGACCCGGCGATCGACCGCGAGGGCAAGCCGTTCGTCCCCCGTGGCCTGTACGACCACACGCTCGGGCGCGTGACCCACGCATTCGACCGCTTCCAGCACGCGCTCGGCGACGGCTACGTCGCGATCCTGCGCTGGTCGCTCGCCCACCCGCTGTCCACCGTCGCGATCGCGCTGGCCACCTTCGTCGCCGCGGTCGTCGGCGTGCGCGCGCTCGGCACCGAGTTCGTGCCCAAGGCCGACTATTCGGAGACCTTCGTCAGCTTCCACACGCCGGTGGGCTCGTCGATCGAGCTCACCGAGGCGCGGGCGCGCCAGGTCGACGCCATCGTGCGCGAGATGCCCGAGGTGCGCTACACGCTGACCACGATCAACACCGGCCAGGCGGCGGGCCGCATGTCGGCGACGATGTACGTGCGCCTGGTCGACCGCCACCAGCGCGAGCGCAACGTCGACCAGATGTCCGAGCCGCTGCGCGAGCGCCTCGCCCGCGTGCCGGGCATCACGGTGACGCACGTCGGGCTGCTCGACGGCGTCAGCGGCGCCAAGCCGATCTCGCTGTCGCTGCAGGGCCCGGACCTGGCCGAGCTGCGCCGGCTGTCGCAGCGCGTGTCGGCGGCGCTGCGCGAGATCCCGGGCCTGGTCGACCTCGACAGCAGCCTGAAGGCCGACCGCCCGACGGTGGCCGTCGAGGTGCGGCGCGAGGCCGCCGCCGACGCGGGCCTGTCGGCCGGCGCGATCACGAACACCCTGCGCCTGCTCGTGGCCGGCGACACGGTCGCGCAGTGGCGCGCGCCCGACGACCAGAACTACGACGTGAACCTGCGCGTGCACCCGCAGGCACGCCAGTCCGCCGCCGACCTGACGCGGCTCGGGCTGGTCGCCGGCGCCAACCCCGACGGCAGCGCACGCATCGTGCGCCTGTCGCAGGTGGCCGACGTCGTGCCCGCCAGCGGCCCGAACCAGATCAACCGCCGCGACCTCAGCCGCGAAGTCGAGCTGACGGCCAACACGAGCGGCCGCGCGCTCGGCGAAGTCTCGGCCGACATCCGCCGGGTGCTCGACGCCACGCCGCTGCCGCCGGGCTACACGTACCGCTTCGGCGGCTCGACGAAGGACATGCAGGAGTCTTTCGCCTACGCGCTGCAGGCGCTGGCGATGGCGGTCGTCTTCATCTACATGATCCTCGCCTCGCAGTTCCGCAGCTTCGTGCAGCCGCTGGCGCTGATGACGTCGCTGCCGCTCACGCTGATCGGCGTCGTCGGGGCGCTGGCGCTGTTCGGCTCGACGCTGAACATCTTCTCGATCATCGGCGTCGTGATGCTGATGGGGCTGGTGACGAAGAACGCGATCCTGCTGGTGGACTTCGCGATCCGCTCGCGCACGGCCGGCATGGCGCGCGACGACGCGCTGCTGCACGCCGCCCGCGTGCGGCTGCGCCCGATCCTGATGACGACGCTGGCGATGGTGTTCGGCATGGTGCCGCTCGCGTTCGCGCTCAGCGAGGGCAGCGAGCAGCGCTCGCCGATGGGGCAGGCGGTGATCGGCGGCGTGATCACGTCGAGCCTGCTGACGCTGGTCGTCGTGCCGGTGGTCTACCGCTGGCTCGACGACCTGGCGGCATGGACGCGCCGCGCCGTGCGCGGCAGGCCGGCGTCAGCGAGTGCTGCCTAGAATCGGCGGGTTGCCCCCTATAATACCCCCAGGTGTATTCGATGGACATCGAACAGGCCCGCTTCAACATGATCGAGCAGCAGATCCGGCCCTGGGAGGTGCTGGATCAGGGCGTGCTGGACCTGCTGGCCGAAGTCCGCCGCGAGGACTTCGTGCCGCCGGCGTACCGGGCGCTGGCGTTCGTCGACATGCAGGTGCCGTTGCGCGAGCAGGGCCGCCGCGGGCAGTGCATGCTCGAGCCGAAGGTCGAGGCGCGGCTGCTGCAGGAGCTGCAGCTGCGCCGCCACGAGCACGTCCTCGAGATCGGCGCCGGCTCGGGCTACATGGCCGCGCTGCTGGCGCATCAGGCGCACCACGTGACGACGCTCGAGATCGTCCCCGAGCTCGTCGCGATGGCCACCGACAACCTGCGCCGCGCCGGCGTGCGCAACGCCACCGTGCGCCAGGCCGACGGCGCGCGCGGCTGGGCGGGCGAGGCGCCGTTCGATGCCATCGTGCTGTCGGGCTCGGTGGCCGAGGTGCCGCAGGCGCTGCTCGACCAGCTCAAGGTCGGCGGGCGGCTGATCGGCATCGTCGGCGACGAGCCGATGATGCGCGCCACGCTGGTGACGCGCGTGGGCGAGCGCGACTTCGGCCGCATCGAGCTGTTCGACACCGTCGCGCCGCGGCTGCTCGGCTTCGACGAGCCGCCGCGCTTCCGGTTCTGAGGCCGCGGCCTGCCCTCCCCGAACCCGACCCGAGGATCCCCGATGCCCCGACTCGCCGTTCCCCGCCTGCTTCCCCGCCGGCTCGCCCGCTGGTCGCTGCTGGCCGCCGGCGCGCTGCTCGCCGTCGCCGGGCCGCTGCAGGCGCAAAGCCTGGTCGAGCTGTACGACGTCGCGCGCGACTACGACGCGCGCTACCTCGCCGCGCGCTCGCAGGCCGACGCGGCGGTGTTCGTGCGCGCCCAGGCCGATGCGCTGCGCCGCCCGACGGTGGGCCTGCAGGCGCAGGCCAACCGCTCGGCGACCGACCCCGTCACGCCGGCCACGCCCGACCGCGGCTACGGCAACGTGATCGGCGCCGGCGTCGTCGGCCGGCACCCGCTGTACAACGCCGCCAACCGGACGACGATCGACCAGGCCGACCGCGCGCTCGAGATCGCGCGCATCGAGCTCGCGCTGGCCGAGCAGGACCTGATCCTGCGCCTGTCGCAGGCGTACTTCGACGTCCTCGTGGCGCAGGAGACGCTGACCTCGCGGCAGGCGACCAAGGCCGCCTTCGCCGAGCAGCTCGCCTCGGCACAGCGCAACTTCGAGGTCGGCACGGCGACGATCACCGACGCCCGCGAGGCGCAGGCGCGTTTCGACCTCGCCACCGCGCGCGAAATCCAGGCCGAGAACGACTTGCGCAGCAAGCGCATCGCACTGGACCAGCTCGTCGGCCGCGCCAACGTCGCGCCCAAGCCG
>CALIDR010000034.1 GCA_938022295.1 uncultured Burkholderiaceae bacterium | reverse complement strand
CCCGATCGCTGCCCATCGGGTACCCTTGACGCGGTGCGACCCCGACCGACCTCGCCCCCGCGCCCGCCTGGTCGGCGCAGCTGCAGCGCACCGCGCTCGGCCGCGTGGCCGTCGGGCTGGATGTCCGTGTCGTCGGCCAGTGGCGCCGGCGACGCCCGACGGCCGAGCTGCACGACGCGCAGCGGGACGCCGCGAGCGCGCCGCGTCGAGCTGCGCGAGGTCGGCGGCCTGCCGCCGCCGGTGCAGCGGAACCTGCGCGCCGTCCTCGTCGACGGCGCTCGCGTCGTCGCCGCGGCGACGATCGGGCACCACGGCACGGTTGGCGCTGCGCGACGAGTTCGCGCCGCGATCGGGCGGCGATGATTGCGGCGTGACCGTGGCCGACGTCGTGCTCTTCGGCGCCACCGGCTACACCGGGCGGCTCGCCGCCGAGGCGATGGCCGCCCGCGGCCTCGCGCCCGTGCTCGCCGGCCGGCGGCGCGACGCGCTGCAACGGCTCGCGCGCGCGCTCGGCGGCCTGCCGGTGCGGGTGGCCGACGTCGCCGATCCACGGTCGCTGCACGCGCTGGTGCGCGCCGGCGACGTGCTCGTGACCACCGTCGGCCCGTTCGCGCGCTTCGGCCAGGCCGCGCTCGACGCGGCGCTGGCGGCGCGCGCCCACTACCTGGACTCGACCGGGGAGCCGGCGTTCATCCGCCAAGTGTTCGAGCGCGCCGGCGACCGCGCGCGGGCCGCCGGTATCGCCGCCGTGCCGGCGTTCGGCTACGACTACGTGCCCGGCCACGTCGCCGCCGGCGCCGCGCTCGAGCACGCCGGGCCGCGCGCGGTGCGCGTCGACGTCGGATACTTCTTCACCGGCCGGGGGCTGGGCATCAGCCGCGGCACGCTGGCCTCGCTCGCCGGCGCGATGCTCGAGCCCGGGGTCTACTTCGACGGCGGCCGCCGGCGCGAGGGCTTCCCGGGGGCGGCGTGGCGCACGTTCGACGTCGACGGCCGCGCCCGCGACGCCGTCGCCGTCCCGGGCTCGGAGTGCCTCGCGCTGCCGACGACGTACCCGCGGCTGCGCCACGTCGGCGTCTGGCTCGGCTGGTTCGGGCCGCTGTCGCGGCTGCTCAGCCGCGCCTCGCGGGTCCAGGCGGCAGCGCTCGGCTGGCCGGGCGTGCGCCCGGTCGCCGGCTGGTTCGCGGGCCGGCTGGCCTCGCCGGGCCGCGGGCCCGACGCCGCGGCGCGCGCGGCCAGCGGCTCGCACGTCGTCGCGATCGCGAGCGACGCCCGCGGCCGCACGCTCGCCACCGCGACGCTGCGCGGCGTCAACGGCTACGACTACACCGCGCGCATGCTGGCCTGGGGCGCACAGGCGCTGCGCGACGGGCGGCTGCGCGCGTGGGGCGCGCTCGGGCCGATCGAGGCGTTCGGGCTCGAGCCGCTGATCGAGGCCAGCCGCGAAGCGGGACTCGAGCTGACCGTGGCCTGACCGGCGTGCCGCCGCTCAGGCCGGCGCCGCCAGCGCGGCCTGCGCGGCGCGCACCTCGACGCGTACCTGCTCGGTCAGCTCGGCCTTCAGCTCGGCGAACGCCGGGCTCGTCTTGACCGAGTAGTGGCGCGGGTGCGGCAGCTCGACCGCGCGGTCGAGCTTGATGCGCCCGGGGCGCGCGCTCATCACCACGACGCGGCTGCCCATGAACACGGCCTCGTCGATGTCGTGGGTGACGAACAGCACCGTCTTGCGCTCGGCCTCCCAGATGCCGAGCAGCAGTTCCTGCATCAGCTCGCGCGTCTGGTGGTCCAGCGCGCCGAACGGCTCGTCCATCAGCAGGATGCGCGGCCCGTTGGCGAGCGCGCGCGCGATCGCCACCCGCTGCTGCATGCCGCCCGACAGCTGCTTCGGGTAGTGCTGGTCGAAGCCCTTCAGGCCCACCTTGGCGAGGAAGGCGTGCGCGACGTCGAGCTGCTCGGCGCGCGCCACGCCGCGCTCGCGCAACCCGAAGCACACGTTATCGATCACGTTGAGCCACGGGAACAGCGTGTAGCTCTGGAACACCATGCCGCGGTCGGCGCCGGGGCCGTGCACCGGGTGGCCGTCCAGCCGCACCTCGCCGGCGGTCGGGTGGTCGAGCCCGGCGACGATGCGCAGCAGCGTGCTCTTGCCGCAGCCGCTCGGGCCCAGGATCGTGATGAAGTCGTTCTCGGCGACGTCGAGGTCGGTGGCGGTCAGCGCCAGCGTCGAGCCCTTGGCCGAGTCGAAGCGGCGCTCGACGCCGCGGATCGACAGCAGGTTCATCGTGCCCTCCGCGAGGTCAGCGGCCGAGGAGCGCCCAAGGGAACAGGCGCCGGTTGACCCACTTGAACGCGAAGTCGCTGACCAGACCGATCAGCCCGATGACGATGATCCCGAAGATGATCTGGTCGGTGGCCAGCAGCGCCTGGCTGTCGGTGATCATGTGGCCGATGCCGCTCGAGGCGCCGATCAGCTCGGCGACGATGACGTAGGTCCAGGCCCAGCCGAGCACCATGCGCAGGATCTCGGCGATCTCCGGCGCCGCGCCGGGGATCAGCACCCGCGTGACCAGCGTGCGGTCGCTCGCGCCGAGCGTGTACGCCGCTTCGACGAGGTCGCGCCGCGCGTTGCCCACCGCCACCGCGATCATCAGCACGAGCTGGAAGAAGCTGCCGATGAAGATCACCGCCAGCTTCTGCGCCTCGCCGATGCCGGCCCACAGGATCAGCAGCGGGATGAAGGCGCTGGCCGGCAGGTAGCGAGCGAAGCTGACGAAGGGCTCGAAGAAGGCTTCGATCGGCTTGTAGGCGCCCATCGCGACGCCGAGCGGCAGCGCGATCGCGGCGGCGATCGCGAAGCCGCCGACGACGCGCCACACCGTCATCCCGATGTCGTGCGCGAAGCCGAACTCCGCGAGCAGCCGCCAGCCGCTGGCCAGCATCGTCAGCGGGTCGGCGAGGAACGTCTTCGAGACGAAGCCGCCGAGCGTGGCGACCGCCCATGCGGCGACGAAGAGGACGAAGAACGCGACTCCGAGCACGATACGCGTGGCCGGGGCGACGGGGACGAGCGGCTTCATGCGCAGGGCAGGGCGACGCCGCGGCGCCCCTCGTGGACCGGGACCGGTGCGCGCCGGGGCGGGCGCGGGGACGGCGCTCATGATGACCTCCTCGGGCGTGCCGCACCAGACCCCGGTGAGCAGGGCCTGGCCGGCGGTGGCAGGGGACGGCGGCCCTTACTGCACGAAGCGCGGGTCGGCGAGCTTCGTCAGGTCGGGGATCTGGCGGATGATGCCCGCCTCGAGCAGCACCTCGGCGGCCTTCTTGCTGAACTCGGCGTGCTCGCCGGCGAAGAACTTCTCGTTCGCGGCCTTGTCCTGCCAGCGCAGGAACTTCTGCGACGCCTCGAACTGCTCGGCGGTCTGCTTGACGTCGGCGCCCATGATCGCGAAGCTCTTCTGCGGCTCGGCCTTGATCATCTCGAGGGCGTCGAAGTAGGCGTTGGCGAGCCCCTGGGCGGCCTTCGGGTTGTCGGCGAGGAACTTCGGCGTGCAGCCGAAGGTGTCCATGATCATCGGGTAGTCGAGCGTCGTGGCGATGATGCGGCCGGCCTCGGGCTTGGCGCGCACGGCGCTCAGGTACGGCTCGTACGTCATCGCGGCGTCGAGGTTGCCGGTGCCGGCGATCATCGCGTTGGCCGCGGCCTGCGGTTCGAGGTTGACGATGTTGACGTCCTTCAGGCTCAGCCCGTTCTCGCGCAGGAACCAGGCGAGCGTGAAGTACGGCGCCGTGCCGGGGGCGCTGGCGGCCACCGTCTTGCCCTTCAGGTCGGCGATCTTCTGGATGTTCGGCTTGACGACCATGCCGTCGGCGCCGTAGCTCTTGTCGAGCTGGAAGATCTGCGTCGTCGCCACGCCGTTGGCGTTCCAGACGATCCACGTCTCCACCGTCGTGGCGGCGCACTGCACGTCGCCCGAGGCGATCGCCAGATGCCTGTCCTTCTGCGGGATCTTCTTGATCGTCACGTCCAGGCCGTGCTTCTTGAACAGGCCGGCTTCCTTGGCCAGCGTCAGCGGCGCGAAGCCGGTCCAGCCCGAGATCGCGAGCGTGACCTTGGTGTCCTGCGCCTGCGCGGCGAGCGCGCAGGAGGCAGCGGCAAGGGCGGCGAGGGTCTTCTTCATGCGGGGCTCCTTGGGGGTGTCAGGCCGGGTTCCACAGCGCCGGCAGCGCCGGCAGGGTTCGCAAGATGCGCGCCAGCGAGCCGTCGGCGACGAGCGCCGTCGCGTGCTCGATGTCGGGCGCGAGGTAACGGTCCTGGTGCATCGTGGGGCAGCGCCGGCGCAGCAGGGCGTGCACGGCCTCGAGCGGCGGCGAGCTCTGCAGCGGGCGCAGGAAGTCGATGCCCTGCGCGGCGGCCAGCCACTCGATGGCGACGATGCGCGCGACGTTGGCGATCATCGGCTGCAGCCGGCGCGCGGCGAAGGTCGCCATCGAGACGTGGTCTTCCTGGTTCGCGCTGGTGGGCAGGCTGTCGACGCTGGCCGGGTGGGCGAGCGACTTGTTCTCGCTGGCCAGCGCCGCCGCGGTGACGTGGGCGATCATGAAGCCGCTGTTCAGGCCCGGCTCGGCGGCGAGGAACGGCGGCAGCCGCGACACGCCGGCGTCGATCAGCATCGCGATGCGCCGCTCGGCGATCGCGCCGACCTCCGCGATCGCGGTGGCCATCGCGTCGCAGGCGAGCGCCACGGGCTCGGCGTGGAAGTTGCCGCCCGAGACGAGCGAGCCGTCGTCGAAGACGAGCGGGTTGTCGGTGACGGCGTTGGCCTCGCGCAGCAGCACGAGTGCGGCGTGGCGCAGCTGGTCCAGGCACGCGCCGACGACCTGCGGCTGGCAGCGCAGGCAGTAGGGGTCCTGCACGCGGTCGTCGCCCACGCGGTGGCTGGCGCGGATGCCGCTGCCCTCGAGCAGCCGGCGGTAGACCTCGGCGACGTCGATCTGCCCGGGCTGACCGCGCAGCGCGTGGATCCGGGGGTCGAACGGGCCGTCGCTGCCGCGCGCGGCGTCGACGCTCAGCGCACCCACGGCGAGCGCCCCCTCGAGCACCGGCTCGAAGGCGAAGAGGGCGTGCAGCGCCAGTGCGGTGGAGGCCTGCGTGCCGTTGATCAGCGCCAGGCCCTCCTTGGCCTCGAGCACGAGCGGGGCGATGCCGTGTTTGGCGAGCAGCGCGGCGGCGGCGCGGCGGCGGCCGTCGACGACGAACTCGCCTTCGCCGACCAGCGCCAGCGTCAGGTGTGCCAGCGGCGCCAGGTCGCCCGACGCACCGACCGAGCCCTGGCTCGGCACCCACGGCACGAGCCCGGCGTTGTGCACCGCGACCAGCGTGTCGATCACCTGCGGCCGCACGCCGGAGTGGCCGCGCGCGAGGCTCGCCGCCTTGAGCGCCAGCATCAGCCGCACCACCGGCGCGGCGAGCGGTTCGCCGACGCCGACGCTGTGCGAGCGGATCAGGTTGAGCTGCAGCGCGGCGAGGTCGGCGGCGCCGATGCGCGTCGAGGCGAGCTTGCCGAAGCCCGTGTTGACGCCGTACACCGGTGCCTCGCCGGCGGCGGCACGCTGCACCCGCGCGGCGCTGGCGGCCACAGCGTCGCGCGACGCGGCGTCGACCGCGATCGCCACCCCGCCGCGGTGCACCGCCTGCAGGTCGTCGAGCGCGAGCGCCCCGGGGCGCAGCGTGAGCGGGGAAGGCACGGTCAGCGCCCGAGCATCGGCAGCTTCAGGCCGTGCTCGGGCGCACAGGCCACCGCCTCGTCGTAGCCGGCGTCGGCGTGGCGGACGACGCCGAGCGCGGGGTCGTTCAACAGCACGCGCTCCAGGCGCCGGGCCGCGGCGTCGGTGCCGTCGCAGACGATGACGACGCCGGCGTGCTGCGAGTAGCCCATGCCCACGCCGCCGCCGTGGTGCAGGCTGACCCACGTCGCCCCGCCGGCGGTGGCCAGCAGCGCGTTGAGCAGCGGCCAGTCCGACACCGCGTCGCTGCCGTCCTTCATCGCCTCGGTCTCGCGGTTGGGGCTGGCGACCGAGCCGCTGTCGAGGTGGTCGCGGCCGATCACGATCGGCGCCTTCAGCTCCCCGGTGCGCACCATCTCGTTGAACGC